>NZ_JBEXFP010000027.1:0-85241 GCF_040606825.1 Micromonospora sp. NPDC005367
GTGGGAGAGTAGGACACCGCCGGACATTCTTTCCGTTCAGGGCCACCCCTTTTTGGGGTGGCCCTGAACGCGTTTCCACAGCAAATCCAGCAACATCCGACATCGGCCGGTCGATGAGGGTCCGCCGGCGGGTGATGGCCGCCGACTGGATGAGCCACCAGATGGCCCGCCGGCAGGGACGCCAGGCACTGAACCGAGCCGCGCAGAAACGCGCCAGCCCGGCGAATCAGCCGCGGGTCTGGATGGCGGTCCGGATGTCGCGGAAGAGCTTGCCCGCGTCGTCGACGCTGCGGCCGGGGAACATGCCCAGCACCACGCTGCCGTGATCGGCCCACCCGCAGACGGCGAAGTCGCCGCCCTCCCCGCTGGTCGTGCCGCACTTCATGACGCCACCGAGGTCACCGGCGGGCACGTCGCGCAGCCGGGTCACCTTCCCCGTCTCGTCGGCCATCAGGCCGAAGAGGCTGTCGAGGTCACGCTCCGGCTGCCACAGCAGGGTCGTGCCGCCGAAGATCAGCACCGAGCGCTTCTCGTCGGCCGGGTCGCGGTAGACGGTGCCGAAACTGCGGTCCAACTCGATGTCCGCGGCGAAGCCGCTACGGAGGTAGTCGGCCGTGCTGCGGGCCCGATCGCTGTCGTCCCGAGACAGCCCTGCCACCTGGTCGGGCGAGGAGATCCTCGTGTCCTTCTCCTGGGCGATCCGCCAGCCCATCACGCCCAGCGCGCCGGCTCCGGCCAGGCCCACGGCGAGCGCCGCACTCCACGCGATCCGCTGCCGCCGGGACCAACCCGCCCGCCGCTCCGGGCCGCTGGCGGGGTCCCGGTTGCTCAGCTGGATTGGCTCCTCGGTCAGCTCGACGGGCTCCGGGCCGTCGGAAAGCTGGCGATCAGTGAGATGTGCGTCGGACATAGCCGACACCGTACGCGAATGAGAGGTGGCGCACGCCAGGTCCGCCGAAGCCCTCCGTAGACTTTCTCGGGTGACCGAGAGACTGGATGCCCGACGCCCCGACGCCCCGACCCTGCCCGGCCAGTACCAGCCGGGTGAGGTAGAGCAGCGACGGTACGAGCAGTGGGTAGCCGCCGGCCACTTCCGGGCGTCGGCGCAGAGTGACAAGCCCCCGTTCACCATCGTCATCCCGCCGCCGAACGTCACCGGCTCGCTGCACATGGGGCACGCGTTCGAGCACACCCTCATGGACTCGCTGAACCGGCGTAAGCGGATGCAGGGCTTCGAGGCGCTCTGGCTGCCCGGCATGGACCACGCCGGCATCGCCACCCAGAACCTGGTCGAGCGGCAGCTCGCCACCGAGGGGTTGTCCCGGCACGACCTGGGCCGGGAGAAGTTCGTCGAGCGCGTCTGGCAGTGGAAGGCCGAGTCCGGTGGCGCGATCCTCGGCCAGATGCGGCGCCTCGGCGACGCCGTCGACTGGGACCGGGAGCGCTTCACGATGGATGCGGGGCTGTCCCGCGCCGTCCAGACCATGTTCAAGAAGCTCTTCGACGACGGCCTCATCTACCGGGCCAACCGGATCATCAACTGGTGCCCGCGCTGCCTCACCGCGCTCTCCGACATCGAGGTGGAGCACACCGACGACGAGGGCGAGCTGATCTCGATCCGCTACAGCGACGAGGTGGTCGTGGCCACCACGCGGGCGGAGACCATGCTCGGCGATACCGCGGTCGCCGTGCACCCGGACGACGAGCGGTACAAGCACCTGATCGGCACCGAGGTGGCGGTGCCGCTCACCGGCCGGCGGATCCCGATCGTCGCCGACGAGCACGTCGACCCGAGCTTCGGCACCGGCATGGTCAAGGTGACCCCCGCGCACGACCCGAACGACTTCGAGATCGGCCAGCGGCACGATCTGCCGGCACTGACGATCATGGACGAGCGGGGCATCATCACCGCGCACGGCCCGTTCCAGGGGCTGGACCGTTACGAGGCCCGCCCCGCGATCGTGGCCGCGCTGCGCGAGCAGGGCCGCATCGTCAACGAGAAGCGGCCGTACGTGCACGCGGTCGGGCACTGCTCGCGGTGCAAGACCACCGTCGAGCCGCGCCTGTCGCTCCAGTGGTTCGTGAACACCTCGCCGCTGGCCAAGGCCGCCGGCGACGCGGTACGGGACGGCCGGGTGAAGATCGAGCCGGCCGAGCTGGCCAAGCGCTACTTCGCCTGGGTGGACAACATGCACGACTGGTGCATCTCCCGCCAGCTCTGGTGGGGCCACCGCATTCCCGTCTGGTACGGGCCGGACGGCGAGATCGTCTGCGTCGGCCCGGACGAGCAGCCGCCGACGGGCGAGGGCTGGCGGCAGGAGGAGGATGTCCTCGACACGTGGTTCTCCAGCGGCCTGTGGCCGTTCTCGACCCTCGGCTGGCCGGAGCAGACCCCGGACCTGGCGAAGTTCTACCCGACCAGCGTCCTGGTCACCGGGTACGACATCCTGTTCTTCTGGGTCGCCCGGATGATGATGTTCGGCCTGTACGCGATGGACGGGGTGCAACCGTTCGACGTGGTGGCCCTGCACGGCATGGTCCGCGACGAGCACGGCAAGAAGATGTCCAAGTCGTTCGGCAACGTGGTCGACCCGCTGGACTGGATCGACAGGTTCGGTGCCGACGCCACCCGGTTCACGCTGGCGCGCGGCGCCAACCCGGGCCAGGACGTGCCGGTCAGCGAGGAGTGGTGCCAGGGCTCCCGCAACTTCTGCAACAAGCTCTGGAACGCCACCCGGTTCGCGCTGATCAACGGTGCGCACACCGACGGGCCGCTGCCGGCCGCCGAGCAGCTCTCCACCGTCGACCGGTGGATCCTGTCCCGGCTCGCGCACGTCACCGCCGAGGTCGACGAGCAGTTCGAGGCGTACGAGTTCGCGAAGGTCTGCGACCTGCTCTACCACTTCGCCTGGGACGACGTCTGCGACTGGTACGTCGAGCTGAGCAAGCCGGTGCTCGGCGAGGGCGGGCGGGCCGCCGAGGTCTCCCGCCGGGTGCTGGGGCACGTGCTGGACCAGCTGCTGCGGCTGCTGCACCCGGTGATCCCGTTCGTCACCGACGAGCTGTGGACCGCCCTGACCGGCGCGGAGAGTGTGCTGGTCGCCGCCTGGCCGGTGGCCGACCGTACGCTCGTCGACGACGCCGCCGAGGCCGAGGTCGGCACCCTGCAGCGGGTGGTGACCGAGATCCGCCGGTTCCGTTCCGATCAGGGGCTGCGGCCGACCCAGCGGGTCGCTGCCCGGCTCGATGGTCTCGTGCCGGCGGGTATCGCCGCGCACGAGCCGCTGATCCGGTCCCTGGCCCGGCTGGACCCGGCCGACGCCGACTTCCAGGCGAGCGCGACGCTGACCATGCCGGGCGAGGTGAGCGTGGCCCTGGACACCCGGGGTTCGATCGACGTGGCCGCCGAGCGGGCCCGGCTCACCAAGGACCGGGCGGCCGCCGAGAAGGAGGCCGCGCAGGCGCGGGCGAAGCTCGACAATCCCGCTTTCGTCGGGAAGGCGCCGGAGCACGTGGTTGCCAAGATCCGTGAGCGACTGGCGGTGGCCGAGGCGGACCTGGTCCGTGTCGACGCCGCGTTGGAGGCGCTGCCGTCGTGACCGATCACCAAGCCTTCGCCGAGGTGGAGGCCGAGCTGGCCGAGCGGGGCTTCACCCGGATGGTCTTCGAGCTGGACCGTATCGAGTCCCTGCTCGACCTGCTCGGCAGCCCGCAGCGGGCGTACCCGTCTATCCACCTGACCGGGACCAATGGCAAGACGTCGACGGCCCGGATGATCGACTCCCTGCTGCGGGCGTTCGGCCTGCACACCGGGCGCTACACCAGCCCGCACCTGGAAACCGTCCGGGAGCGGATCAGCCTGGACGGGGAGCCGGTCAGCGAGGAGCGGTTCGTCGCCACCTACCGCGAGGTGGCTCCGCTCGCCCAGCTGGTCGACGAGCGGTCGGCGGAACCGCTCACCTACTTCGACATGACCACGGCCCTGGCGTTCGCGACCTTCGCCGACGCGCCGGTCGACATCGCGGTGGTCGAGGTGGGGCTCGGCGGCGCCGAGGACTCGACGAACGTGCTCCAGGCCGGCGTCGCGGTCATCACTCCGATCGGTCTGGACCACACCGAGTGGCTCGGCGACACGATCGAGGACATCGCCCTGCACAAGGCGGGCATCATCTACCCCGGTGCCACGGTGATCTCCGCGGCGCAGGAGGAGGAGGCCGCCCGGCCGATCCTGGAGCGCTGTGCCGAGGTGGGGGCGACCATCGCCCGGGAGGGCTCGGAGTTCGGCGTGCTGCGCCGGTCGGTCGCCGTCGGAGGGCAGGTGCTGACCCTCCAGGGTCTCGGTGGTGTCTACGAGGAGGTGTTCGTCCCGCTGCACGGCGCGCACCAGGCGCAGAACGCGGCGGTGGCGCTCGCCGCGGTTGAGGCCTTCCTCGGTGCCGGCGCCCGCCGGCAGCTCGACATCGAGGCGGTACGTGAGGGGTTCGCGGCGGCCAGCTCGCCGGGACGGCTGGAGCGGGTACGCAGCGCCCCCACCATTTTGCTCGACGGCGCGCACAACCCGCACGGGATGGCCGCCACCGTCACCGCCCTGCAGGAGGAGTTCGCGTTCAGCAAGCTGGTGGCGGTCGTCGGCGTGCTCGATGACAAGGACGCCCCCGCCCTGCTCGAGCTGCTGGAGCCGGTGGTCGACCAGTTGGTGGTCACCCGCAACAGCTCGCCGCGGGCGATGCCCGCGCAGGAACTGGCGGCGCTTGCCGCCGAGGTGTTCGGCCCCGATCGGGTCGAGGTGGCGGAGGAGATGCCCGACGCGATCGAGACGGCGGTGGCGCTGGCCGAGGAGGACGTACCGGGCGAGCTGAGTGGGGTGGGTGTTTTGATCACCGGGTCGGTGGTGACCGTGGCCGACGCCCGCCGGCTGCTGAAGCGATGACCGGCCCGGAACAGCCGCGCCGTTCCGGGCTGCGTAACCCGCAGCGATCGGTACGCAGCCTCGGTGCCGCCACCCTGAGCATCGAGGCGCTGGTGCTGCTGCTCGCCATCCAGCCCATCCGGGTGGTCGGCGCGGACCTCAGCGGTGCCGCGGTCGGCACCGTGGTGGCGCTGGCGGTGCTGGGGGTGGTGCTCGCGGGCATGATGCGTCGCCCGTGGGCGTGGCACGCCGGCACCGTCCTGCAGGGGCTGTTGCTGCTCTCCGGCCTGCTGCACTGGTCGTTGCTGGTGCTCGGCATCATCTTCGCCCTCGTCTGGGGCTACGCCCTGCACGTACGCCGAGTGATCCTCGGCTAACCTCCCGCGCCGGGCATCCACCCGATGCCGGTGCACGCGTTCATGGAAAGAGTGGCCATCCCCCGCGGGATGGCCACTCTTTCCATGAACGGGGCCGCTCAGGGGCGCCGGGGGTGGGGGGTCAGGCGTCGGCGCGTTCGCGCCACTGGGTCAGGGCGATGCCGTGGCCGTCCGGGTCACGGAAGGCCGCGGCCCACACCTCGAACTTGGTACCCCGGTTGACCACGCGGGGCGCGTACGTGAAACGCACGCCAGAGTCGCCCAGCCGCCGGTACGCCGCCTGGATGTCGTCCACCTCGAGGTTGACGTGCACCAGCCGGCGGCTCACCGGCGCGGCCTCGCTCACCTGGCGGAGCACGAGCCGGGTCGGGCCCGAGGCGAGCAGCGCGTTGCCGTCGCCCCGGTCGATCTCGGTGAAGCCGAGCACGTCCCGGTAGAAGTCGAGCGACCGAGACAGTTCGGTGACCAGCACGGTCAGACCGATCCCGCTGATCGGTGCGGCGGGATCGGCCGGATCGTCCGTCGGGTCGCCGCCGAAGATCGCCTCGTCGAGCTCGGCCGGCGTGACGTCCTCGTCGCGCGGTTCGCGGAGCGGAGTGGGCTCGTCCAGCGGCAGATCGAGAGGGTCGAGCGGGTCCTCCCGGCCGGAGGTGGGAGCTGTGCTCGCGGATGCGACCGTTTCGAAGTCCTCCTCTGCCGGCGGGCGCGGAGCCGGAGTGGCCCGGCGCGGCAGCGGGCTGCTCGCCCCCGGCTCGACCACCGTTCCCTCCAGCACGACCGGGCCGCCCGGGCGCTGGTGCACCACGACCGGCTCGCGCTCGGCGGGCGGGCCGCCCGGGTCGTCGCGCAGCGGATCGCCGTCGAATGGATCACCACCGAGCGGGTCGCGGAAGTCGTCGTCGGCCGGGCGTCCCGCCCAGGGCGGGGCGTCCTGCGCGATCAGCATCTCGTCCACCGGCTCGGCGTCGGCGTACTCGGGTGGAAGGTCGGCGGCGGCCGCGGCTGTCTCGGCGTGCGTGGGCACCTCGTCCCAGAGCACCCGGACGTGCCGCTGGTCGTCGAGCGCCACCCGGATCGGCAGGGTCTGCCCGAGCGACGGCCACTTGGACACCGGCACCCGTGGTTCGATGATCTTCTTGCTGCGGGGCGGCAGCCCCGGCGCGTCGATGACCAGTTGCAGCTCGCACCGGCCGAACGCGTACTGGGTGGGTGGCTCGGAGGCGCTGTGCACGTGCCCCTCGCCGATCACCCACGTGCGTCCCCCGCCACGTACCGTGGCCAGCGCGATCGCCAGCACCAGCAGGGCGGTGCCGAGCGCTACGATGGCCCAGCTCATCATGCCGAGGCCGAAGAGCATCACGAAGGTGGCCACGGTGCCGAGCACCGCGGCGATCAGCTTGCGTACCGGTGCGATGGGCCGGCTCCCGCCATTCGCCACAGTGGACCTCCCGGGGGTCAAGGGTCAGGCTAGGCCGCAGCGGCCACCGGGGGATAGGTCAGCCGCCGCGCCGGTGCCGGGACCGGGTCGCTAGGCTGACCGTACCCAGCCAGACCGGCTTCCGCGCACAGGAGGAACTCAGCGTGTCCAGCAGCATCCCCGAGGAGCGCACGCTCGTACTGATCAAGCCTGACGCGGTCCGCCGCGGCCTCGTCGGCGAGATCATCTCGCGTTTCGAGCGCAAGGGGCTGCGGATCGACGCGATGGACGTCCGGACCATGGACGCCGCGCTGGCCGACGCGCACTACGCCGAGCATGTGGACAAGCCGTTCTACCCGCCGCTGCACGCCTTCATGACCGGCGGACCACTCGTCGCTCTGGTGCTCTCCGGCGACCAGGTCATCGACGTGGTCCGCAACCTGGTCGGCGCCACCGACGGGCGGCGGGCGGCGGGCGGCACCATCCGCGGCGACTTCTCCCTGTCCAACCGGGAGAACCTGGTGCACGCGTCCGACTCCGTCGACAGCGCCAAGCGCGAGATCGCGCTCTGGTTCCCCGAGCTGGCCTGACGCCGTCGCTCCTGCTCACCACCGTGCCGCCGGGCTCAGCCCGGCGGCACGGGTAGTTTCTCCGGGTTCCCCACGAGGTACAGCCCGGTGATCCGGCCCGCGACGGCGGCCAGGGTCAGCGCGTAGAAGGTGCCGACGGACTTCCCGATCAGAGCGCCCGGTCGGCCGTTGAGCTCCATTCGCCGTACCGTCACCGGGCACCGCGGGCCGTAGGCACCGGCGACGAAGCGGGCCACCCGGTCCGCTCCGACGATCGGATTGCGGGCCGCGGTCACCCGTCCGCCGCCATCGGTCCACGCGATCGCGTCGTGGGCCACCAGCCCGGTGAGCGCCGCGAGGTCGCCGTCGCGGGCGGCGGCGAGGAAGGCGTCCAGCAGCCGTTCCTGCTCGGCCGGGCCCGCGGTGAACCGACGCCGGTCCTGGCGTATCCGGGCTTCGGCGCGGTGCTGCAGCTGCCGGCACCTTCGGGTGACGGACCCGCCATCCACCGCCTACGTTGCCCGTCGGTCGGGTACAGAGAATCGCGGCTACGTCGCATCCAGCCCCACCGGACCAGCGCTCGCTCGGCCCACCACCCCTTCGGGGATTCGGGGTACGTCCGCTACCGTGACACCGCCCGCTCGTACACGATCTGCCGGAGGACCAGTGCCCCTGCTCTACACCATCGGCAAGCTCACCGTGGGGCCGACGATGCGGCTGGCGTTCCGCCCCACCGTGGAGGGGCTGGAGCATGTGCCGGAGACCGGTGGAGCGATCTTCGCCGGCAACCACCTCTCGGTCGCCGACGAGCTCATCCTCGGCACGGTGGTACCGCGGCACCTGGCGTTCTGGGCCAAGTCCGAGTACTTCAAGGGCGTCGGCCTGAAGGGGGCCTTCTCGAAGTTCGTGCTCACCGGGCTCGGCGCGATCCCGGTCGAGCGGGGCGGTGGACGGGCCGCGTTGTCCGCGTTCGACGCGGCGATCCCGGCGCTGAAGGCCGGTGACCTGGTGGTCGTCTATCCGGAGGGGACACGGTCGCCGGACGGACGGCTGTACCGGGGCCGCACCGGGGCGGTACGGCTGGCCGTCGCCGCCGGTGTGCCGATCATCCCGGTCGGCACGATCGGGACGGAGAAGGTGCAGCCGATCGGGGCCCGGATTCCGCGTCCCGGCACCGGGAAGATCACCGTCCGGTTTGGCAAGCCGCTGGACTTCACCGGCCGATCGGACGACCGGACCTCGTTGCGTGCCATGACCGACGAGGTGATGAGCGAGATCCAGAAGCTCACCGGTCAGGAGTACGTCTCGAGGTACGCGCCGCCGCGCGCCCATCCGGACCCGATCCGCCCCGATCCGGCCTGAGCCGCCATTCCACCCGAGGCGGGTCGGCGTCGCGCGGAGGGTCGACCGTTCACCACGGGCCGGGTCAGTTCTGATCCGTGGTGACGATCCGGCCGCGCAGGGTGTCGAGCAGGCCGGCGCTGTCCTGCAGGGAGAGGCGGGTGAAGATCGCGCTGGCGATGCTGCCGTGGTCGACCGACGTGCAGACGACCACCGCGTCACCCTCGGCGCGTCCCACCGCGCAGCGCTGATGCCGGCCGCGTACGCCCGTGTCGACGGTTTCGACGGAGCCGAGCTGGTACTCCTCGCTGAGCCGCGCGATCTCGTCGTCCGCGGCCGATTCGGTGTCGAACCGGAAGCCGGTGCCGCCGAAGACGGTCACCTGCTTGCCGTCCGGGTTCGTGTAGACGCCCGCGAAGGTGTCCTCGGCGAGCAGGTGCGTCTTGCGTACCTCCGCCTCCAGCTGCCGGGCCGCCTGCGTGCTGCGGCCGTCCTGCCGTAGCGACAGGTCGGCGACCTGGGCGGGGAGTGCGGCGTGAGCCGGGTACTGCGACCAGATCGGCATCCCGTAGTACGCCGGAGCGCCACAGCAGCAGGCGAGAGCGAGCAGCAGCAGCCACGGCCAGCGGCGTCGCTTCCGGACCGGGACGGGCACGTACCCCTTCGGGGCCCGCCAACCGGGCGGCGGCGCGGCCGGTGGCGGCGCGGGCCGTCGCTTCGACCGGCGCTGCTTCGGCGGCGCGGCGGGCTGCGGCGGTATCGGTTGCGGTAGCGGCGCTACCCGCTGCGGCGGCGATCCGACCGGTTGCGGCGGCGGTGCGCTCGGTGCCGGAGAAACCGGGTGCGCGGGCGGCGGCACCGGGTGCGCGACCGGCGGCGGTGGGGTCGGCGCGGGCGGCCCGGAGTAGGGGCGCGTCGGCGGAGCTGGTGGGTAGGACAGCGTCGGCGGCAGGGCCGGCAGTTCGGCCGAGGGCAGCTCCCAGCCGTCGGTGTCCGCGCCGGCCCAGGGATCCACCGGGATTCGGTGTTCGGGCGGCTCGGGCATCGGCGGCGGGGTCGGCTCGGCGGACTCGCCCCAGGAACGTCGCCGTGGCGGTGGCGGCGGTACCGGGGCGGAACCGCTCCAGCGCGGCGCCGGCTCGGGCGCCCCGCCGACGGGCAGCGGCCTGGTGCCGGAGGGGCCGTCGGGCTGTGGCGCGCCCCCGCCTGTCGGCGCGATTCCGTCGACGCGGCTGCCCTCCGGCTCGTCGACGAGGGTGGGCTCCGTCAGGTCGGTGCCCGTGGGCCCGTCGGTCCTCATCGGTTCGTCGAGGCCGAGGGTGCCGTCGGTCCGGCCCGGCGGCGCGGTCTCGTCGAGGCGGCGCGTGTCGTCGGGACCGATCGGGTCGTCGGGACCGATCGGGCCGTCCGACCCGCTCGGGGTCGGCGCGTCAGCGGGAGCGGCGACCGAAACGCCGGACGGAGCCGCCGGGCCCGTGGCGGCGGCTTCCGGTGGTGCGGGGGAGGGATCGGGCTGTTCGGCGACGGCCGGATCACGGTCCGACCCCGTGCCCGGGGCGTTTCCGTGGGTCGGCCGGTCCGCCCCCGGCTGCGGCTCCGGCATCCGGCAATCTCCTCTCGCGCCGACCCGAGGTTAGTACCGGTCCGCCACGCGCGGGGAGGCGGCCACCGCGCCTCGGACGGCTCCGGTGGCTCACCAGCGCGGGGGCGGACCGGGTGAACGCCGCCCCGGCCGTCGTGCCACCGCCGCGCGCGTGGCCGCCACCGGCGGGCGCGTACGCTTGGGCATCATGAGCGCCCAGTCCACGACGCCGCGCCCGGTCGCGGCCAACTCCGTTTGGCCCCAGCTGGAGTCGCTGCTGCCTCAGGTGACCAAGCCCATCCAGTACGTCGGTGGTGAGCTGGGGGCGGTGGTGAAGGACTGGGACGCGGCGACGGTTCGCTGGGCGCTGATGTACCCGGACGCGTACGAGGTGGGCCTGCCCAATCAGGGTGTGCAGATCCTCTACGAGGTGCTCAATGAGCTGCCCGACGTGCTGGCCGAACGGACGTACGCGGTCTGGCCGGACCTGGAGAAGCTGATGCGCGCGCACGGCGTGCCGCAGTTCACCGTCGACGCGCACCGTCCGGTGCGTGACTTCGACGTGTTCGGCATCTCCTTCGCCACCGAGCTGGGCTACACGAACCTGCTCGCCGCCGTCGACCTGGCCGGCATTCCGCTGCTCGCGGCCGACCGCACCGACGCCGACCCGGTGGTCCTGGCGGGCGGGCACGCCGCGTTCAATCCGGAGCCGATCGCCGACTTCATCGACGCCGCCGTGCTCGGCGACGGCGAGGAGGCGGTCCTGGAGATCACCACGATCGTCCGGGAGTGGAAGGCCGAGGGCTGCCCGGGCGGGCGTGACGAGCTGCTGCTGCGGCTCGCCCGTACCGAGAGCGTGTACGTGCCGCGCTTCTACGACGTGGACTACCTGCCGGACGGCCGGATCCAGCGGGTCGTGCCGAACCGGGCGGACGTGCCGTTCCGGGTGCACAAGCGCACGACCATGGACCTGGACGCCTGGCCGTACCCGAAGAAGCCGCTGGTGCCGCTCGCCGAGACGGTCCACGAGCGGTACGCGGTCGAGATCTTCCGGGGCTGCACCCGGGGCTGCCGGTTCTGCCAGGCGGGCATGATCACCAGGCCGGTGCGGGAACGCTCCATCACCACGGTGGGGCAGATGGTGCAGGAGGGTCTGGAGTTCTCCGGCTTCCACGAGGTGGGGCTGCTCTCCCTCTCGTCCGCCGACCACTCCGAGATCGGCGACATGTGCTCCGGCCTCGCCCAGCAGTACGAGGGCACCAACGTCTCCCTCTCGCTGCCGTCCACCCGGGTCGACGCCTTCAACATCGACCTGGCCCAGGAGCTGTCCCGCAACGGTCGCCGGACCGGTCTGACCTTCGCCCCCGAGGGCGGGTCGGAGCGGATCCGCAAGGTGATCAACAAGATGGTGTCGAAGGATGACCTCATCCGCACCGTGGTCACCGCCTACACCAACGGCTGGCGGCAGGTGAAGCTCTACTTCATGTGCGGCCTGCCCACCGAGACCGACGAGGACGTCCTCGAGATCGCCGACATGGCGCACGAGGTCATCAGGGCCGGTCGGGCGGCCACCGGTTCCAAGGACATCCGCTGCACGGTCTCCATCGGCGGGTTCGTGCCGAAGCCGCACACCCCCTTCCAGTGGGCGGCGATGGAGCGGCCGGAGGTGATCGACGGCCGGCTCAAGCTGCTCAAGCAGGCGATCAACGCCGACCGGTCGCTGGGCCGGGCCATCGGCTTCCGCTACCACGACGGCGAGCCGTCGCTGATCGAGGGCCTGCTCAGCCGCGGTGACCGCCGGGTCGGCGCGGTGATCCGCAGGGTGTGGGAGAACGGCGGCCGGTTCGACGGGTGGAGCGAGCACTTCTCCTACCAGCGCTGGGTGGACGCCGCGGCCGAGGTGCTGCCCGCGTTCGGGGTCGACCTGGACTGGTACACCACGCGTGAGCGTGACGAGCTCGAGGTGCTCCCGTGGGACCACCTGGACTCCGGGTTGGACAAGGACTGGCTCTGGCAGGACTGGCAGGACTCGCTGAGCGAGTACGAGCAGGACGACTGCCGTTGGACGCCGTGCTTCGACTGCGGTGTGTGCCCGGCAATGGACACCGAGATCCAAATCGGGCCAACCGGTAAGAAGTTGCTCCCGCTGACCCCGGTGAACGGGCTGAAACTGCCCGCCAGCGCCCAGCAGTAGCGTCGAGACGTTCCCGCCCCCGGCCGCGTACCGTCCCGGACCCTGCGCCAGGATGGGGCGGACACGCAGGTACATACGAGGAGTTCACGATCGCCAGAAAGCCTCAGCCCGAGGGCGGCCAGGCGCCCGTCGTCCAGCGGGTCCGAATCCGGTACGCCAAGCGTGGACCGCTGCGGTTCACCTCGCACCGGGACTTCGCCCGAGCCTTCGAGCGCGCACTGCGCCGGGCCGGCGTGCCGATCGCCTTCTCCCAGGGCTTCACCCCGCACCCGAAGATCTCGTACGCCTCCGCCGCGCCCACCGGTGTGGGGAGTGAGGCGGAGTACCTGGAGATCGGCCTGCGCGAGCCGGTCGACCCGGGGCGGCTGCGCGACGCGCTGGACGCGGCGCTCTCACCCGGGCTCGACGTGCTCGACGCGGTGGAGGCGGCCGGCGGCAGCCTCGCCGACCGGATCGAGGCGTCCCGCTGGCGGATCGAACTGCCCGACGTCGACCCGGCCGCGCTGGAGCAGGCGGTGACGGCGTTCACGGCGGCCGGGGAGATCCAGGTCGAGCGGATGACCAAGCAGGGGCGGCGTACCTTCGACGCGCGTGCCGCCGTCATCGCCATCGATATGCTCCCGCCGTCGGAGACGCCTTCCGGGGAACCGGCCGTACCGTGTGCGATACTCGAAGTGGTCGTGCGGCAGGTCACCCCGTCCGTACGACCCGATGACGTCCTTTCCGGCCTCCGCGTGGTGGCCGGCCTGGAGCCGCCGGTTCCGCCGAGAGTGACTCGGCTGGCTCAGGGCACGCTGACCGCGCAGGGCGAGATCGTGGATCCGTTGGATGCGGACCGCGACGGGGCAACCATCGGTGAACGCTGACCGACGGTCAGTGTTCGAGTAGGCAGACTTCGGCGGTCGCGCACCTCGCGCACCGGCGGAACACCTTTTGCGGCGACCCTGCGTGGCAGCGCTCACCCGCGCCCGGGGCAGCCAGAACTGGAGAACGTCCATGCTCGAGAACGAGCCCGAGGGCGGCGAACGGACCGGTTCACAGCCGGCCGCCGACACCGCCGATCAGCAGCACAACCCCGTCGACGGGGCCGCCGTGGAGAGCCGCATCGGTGTGGAGGGCGCGGAGGAGTCCGGCGCCGCCGAGCCGGCGCCGACCCGACGGCGTACCACCCGGCGACGCGCCACACCGGTGAACAAGCCGGAGGAGGGCGAGGTCCCCGTCGAGGCGCCCAGCACCGGTGTGGGCAGTGCGGAATCTCCGCAGGCGGAGGTCTTCGCGCCCGTCTCCGGCGACTCGGACGTCGCGCCGAAGACCCCGCGCCGCCGCCGAAAGGCGACCGCCGCGAAGGCGGTCGAGGAGCCCGTGGTCGCGGAGGCCGTCGAGGAGGGCGCCGCTGACCTCGTCCCGCCGGTCAAGGTCACCCGTACCCGGCGACGGAAGAGCACGCCCACCGTCGAGCCGGAGGCCGCGACGCCGGCCGAACCCACCGTTGAGGCGCCGGCCGAGGAGGCACCGCCGGCAGCCGCCGAGGAGACCACCGGCGAGGTCGCCCCGGCCGAGGAGCCGGAGACCGCGGGCGAGCAGGCGGCGCAGCCGGAACCCGACAGGGGCGCCGAGGCCCAGACCGGCGATGTCGCGCCGGGGGTGGCCGTGCCCGCCGCGGAACAGCCCACCGACGCCGCCGAGCCGGCGGATCAGCCGCGTGGCCGCCGCCGACGGGCCGCGCTCGCCGCCCCCACCGTGCTGTTCATGGCCCCGCAGCCGGAGGTGGCACCGGTCGTGCGGGCGGTTGAGCCCGCCCCGGTCGAGGAGCCGGTCGCCGAGGAACCGGCCGAGCCCGCCCGCCGCCGCCGGCGTGGCCGCCGGGAGGCCGAGTTGGCGGAGCCGGTCGAGGTGGAGCAGGAGCCGATCGAGGAGGCTGTCGAGGCCGAGGAGGCCGCCGAGGCGGAGGAGGACGAGGACGACTCCCTCGCCGCCCGGCGCCGCCGTCGGCGCGGCCGGCGCGGCCGTGGCCGGGGCAAGGGCGGTGCCGATGAGGCCGAGGACGATGAGGCCGAGGAGGCGGCGCAGGCCGAGGTCGAGGCCGAGGAGGCCGAGGCTGAGGAAGCCGAGGACGAGGAGACCGAGGGCGGAGACGGCCTGACCCGCCGTCGCCGGCGGCGCCGGCGCCGTGGCGCCGGTGACGTCGAGGCGGGCGCGGACGACGGCGTACCGACCGTGGTCAAGATCCGTGAGCCGCGCCGGACCGTGGACGAGGTCCAGGGTGTCTCCGGCTCCACCCGCCTCGAGGCGAAGCGTCAGCGCCGCCGGGACGGCCGGGAGCAGCGGCGTACCCGGCCGCCGATCCTCAGCGAGTCGGAGTTCCTGGCCCGCCGCGAGGCGGTGGACCGGGTGATGGCGGTACGCCAGCGCGGCGACCGCACCCAGATCGCGGTGCTCGAGGACGGCGTCCTGGTCGAGCACTACGTCACCCGCAACTCGTCGGGCACCATGGCCGGCAACGTCTACCTGGGCAAGGTGCAGAACGTCCTGCCGAGCATGGAGGCGGCCTTCGTCGACATCGGCCGAGGGCGCAACGCGGTGCTCTACGCCGGCGAGGTCAACTGGGACACCTCCGGCCTGGAGGGCCGGGCCCGCTCAATCGAGCAGGCGCTCAAGTCCGGCGACTCGGTGCTGGTGCAGGTCACCAAGGACCCGATCGGGCACAAGGGGGCCCGGCTGACCAGCCACATCGCGCTCTCCGGCCGGCACCTGGTCTACGTGCCGAACGGCAACGCGTCCGGGATCAGCCGCAAGCTGCCGGACAACGAGCGCAAGCGGCTGCGGGACGTGCTGAAGAAGCTGGTCCCGGACGGCGCGGGCGTGATCGTCCGTACCGCGGCCGAGGGGGCCAGCGAGGACGAGCTGGCGCGTGACGTCAAGCGGCTCCAGGCGCAGTGGGAGGACATCCAGGCCAAGGCGGCCGAGGGCGGCGCTCCTGTGCTGCTCTACGAGGAGCCGGACCTGGTCATCCGGGTGGTCCGGGACCTGTTCAACGAGGACTTCCGCGAGCTGGTCATCGAGGGCGACGAGTCGTACGACGTGGTCGAGTCGTACCTGTCGCACGTCTCGCCGGACCTGGTTCCCCGGCTGCGCCGGTACGTCGGGACCGCTGACGTCTTCGCCGAGTACCGGATCGACGAGCAGATCCTCAAGGGGCTGGACCGTAAGGTCTTCCTCCCCTCCGGCGGCTCCTTGGTGATCGACCGCACCGAGGCGATGACCGTCATCGACGTCAACACCGGCAAGTACACCGGCTCCGGGGGCAACCTGGAGGAGACGGTCACCCGCAACAACCTGGAGGCGGCCGAGGAGATCGTGCGCCAGCTCCGGCTGCGCGACCTGGGCGGCATCGTGGTGATCGACTTCATCGACATGGTGCTGGAGTCGAACCGCGAGTTGGTGCTGCGCCGGCTGACCGAGTGCCTGGGCCGGGACCGCACCAAGCACCAGGTAACCGAGATCACTTCTCTCGGCCTGGTGCAGATGACGCGTAAGCGGATCGGCGCGGGGCTGCTGGAGGCGTTCAGCGAGACCTGCGAGTGCTGCAAGGGCCGCGGCGTGATCATCCACACCGAGCCGGTGCCGGAGAAGCCGCGTACCGGTGGGGCGGCGGAGAAGGTCAAGGCGGTGGCCTCCGCGGTGGTCACCCCGGCCGCCGAGTCGGCCGGCACGTCCCGGCGCCGGGCGCGTAAGGCCGCCCCGGTGGAGCGGACGGTGGCCGAGGTCAGCGAGACCGAGCCCGGCGCCGACACCACCGAGGTGGACGCCACCACCAGTGCGGCCGCCGTCACCGGTGCCGACACGACGGCGGGCCACGACGCCGACTACTACGACACGATGGGTTACGACCTCTCCCGCTACGAGGCGGGGACCGCGGCGGCCCCGGCGGTCGCCGACAGCCAGGAGGGCGACTCGGCCCGGCTGGCCGCGGCCGACGACCCGGACGCGCTCACCGAGGAGAGCGACGAGGAGACCACCGGCCGGCGTAGAGCCCGCCGCAGCGGCGCCCGGCGGCGTACCCGCCCGTGAGCTGACCGGTCGCCCCTTCGCGCGGACGGCAGGGCCCCCATTCCGGCACGATGACGCCGGTTGGGGGCCCGGCCCGTTTCCGCCGGGACGACCGGGCGAAGGGACCGCCATGCGCCGGTTGCTCGTGGTGGGTGTGCTGGTGGCGCGGGCCTCTGGCCGGTCGGCGACGTCGCGGCCCGGGCGTACGAGGAGGAGCTGGGCCGGATGGTCGCGGCGGTCGGTGCCAACGACAGCACGGCGGCCGACGCCGCCCACCGGCGCGCCGCAACTGCCCTCGCCGGCTGGCGTGCCGTGCTGCGCGAGCAGTCCGCCCGGGCCACCGCCCCGCAACCGGGGGTGCTCCTGGCCGATCAGGGCGCCGAGGTGGAGGCGTTGGGCGCCGACGTGAACGGGTTCGACGAGACCGAGCTGGACCGCCTCCAGCAGCGTCTCGACCGGCTCTGTCCGGGCTGATCCGCGGGCCGGTTTGGGCTGCGGGGTGGGCATGGCGTACGCTTGCCTGCGGCGCACTCTTGTGTGCCGAGTTCCCGCGTGCCCGCGCCGCCGTGCCACTGCTACCCGGCGAGCCGCCGTGGGGACGACCACCAGCAGCCTCAACGACAGGGAGTCCGCCTCCGATGTACGCGATCGTCAAGACCGGCGGCAAGCAGTACAAGGTCGCCGAGGGCGACGTGATCGAGGTCGAGAAGCTCGCCGGTGCCCCCGGCGACGCGGTGCAGCTGGCCGCGGTGCTCCTCGTCGACGGTGACGACCTGGTGACCGACGCGGCGCAGCTCGCCAAGGTCGCGGTGTCCGGCGAGATCGCCGCGCACACCAAGGGCCCCAAGATCCGGATCCACAAGTTCAAGAACAAGACCGGCTACCACAAGCGCCAGGGTCACCGCCAGCCGCTGACCCAGGTCAAGGTGACCGGCATCTCCAGCGGGAAGTAGGTCGTCCTCAGATGGCTCACAAAAAGGGTGCGTCCAGCTCGCGTAACGGCCGTGACTCCGCGGCCCAGCGGCTCGGCGTGAAGCGTTTCGGTGGCCAGGTGGTCAGCGCCGGCGAGATCATCGTCCGGCAGCGCGGCACCAAGTTCCACCCGGGTGACCTGGTTGGCCGTGGCGGGGACGACACGCTCTTCGCGCTGTCCGACGGTGCGGTCCAGTTCGGCACCAAGCGCGGTCGTAAGACCGTCAGCATCGTGCCGCAGCAGTAGTTTTCCGGCGAAGCGGGCCGCGGACCTGGTGTCCCGGCCCGCTTCGCTTTTCTCGTGCGGGGCGCTCCCCGCTGGAAGGATTGACAGCGTGACGACGTTCGTTGACCGGGTCGTCCTGCACCTGCAGGCCGGCGACGGCGGGCACGGCTGCGTCTCGATCCACCGGGAGAAGTTCAAGCCGTTCGGCGGGCCGGACGGCGGCAACGGCGGGCACGGCGGCAGCGTGACGCTGGTCGTCGACCCGCAGGTGCACACCCTGCTCGACTTCCACTTCCGCCCGCACGTGAAGGCGCCGAACGGCAAGGGTGGCGCCGGTTCGCACCGGGACGGTGCGAACGGCGGCGACCTGGTGCTCAAGGTCCCCAGTGGAACCGTGGTGCAGAGCCAGGACGGCACGGTGCTCGCCGACCTGGTCGGGGCCGGCACGACCTTCGAGGCGGCGCGTGGCGGCCGGGGTGGCCGGGGCAACGCCTCGCTGGCCAACTCCCGGCGCAAGGCGCCGGGCTTCGCCGAATTCGGCGAACCGGGCGAGACGCTCGACGTGGTGCTGGAGCTGAAGAGCGTCGCTGACGTCGGCCTGGTCGGCTTCCCGTCGGCGGGCAAGTCCTCGCTCATCTCCGTGATCTCCGCGGCCAAGCCGAAGATCGCCGACTACCCGTTCACCACGCTGGTGCCCAACCTCGGCGTGGTCCGGGTCGACAACCACACCTTCACCGTCGCCGACGTGCCCGGCCTGATCCCCGGCGCCGCCAGCGGCAAGGGCCTCGGCCTGGAGTTCCTCCGCCACATCGAGCGGTGCGCCGTGCTGGTGCACGTCATCGACACCGCAACCCTGGAACTCGGCCGGGACCCGCTGGCCGACATCGAAGCCATCGAGGCCGAACTGAACCAGTACGGCGGTCTGGCGGACCGGCCCCGGCTGGTGGCGCTCAACAAGATCGACGTACCGGATGGCCGGGACCTGGCCGAGATGGTCCGGCCGGACCTGGAGGCGCGTGGCCTCAGGGTCTTCGAGGTCTCCACCGCCACCCGTGAGGGGCTGAAGGAACTCACGTACGCCATGGCGGAACTCGTCGAGGGTGCCCGCGCCGCGATGCCGATCATCGAGCCGACCCGGATCGTGATCCGGCCGTCCGCCGTGGACGACACCGGCTTCACGATCGAGGCGGAAGCGGACGGCTCCTACACCGTCCGGGGGGCGCGTCCGGAGCGTTGGGTTCGGCAGACGAACTTCGACAACGACGAGGCGGTCGGTTACCTCGCCGACCGGCTGGCCCGGCTCGGCGTCGAGGAGAAGCTGGCGAAGGCCGGCGCCCAGCCCGGTGACCTGGTCCGCATCGGGGAGCGCGAGTTCGACTGGCAGCCGACGCTCTACGCCGGTGCCGAGTTCGTTCCCGGCGTACGCGGCGCCGACCAGCGGTTGGAAGAGAAGTCGACGCGCGCCTCGGCGGCTGAGCGGCTGGCCGCCCGCAAGGCGCGCCGGCAGCGGCCCGCCGACGAGATCGGGGCCGACATGGCCGACGAGGTCGGGGCCGACGCGACGGACGAGGTCGAGGACTCCGAATAGCTCGGTACCGTCCGCAATCGGGTCGTTTCGCGGAAACCTGGTGGAAATCCGCCCGGCCTACCGTGAAGCGATGTTGATCGAGTCCCGTGCGGCCACCGATCCGGAGGTCGCCGCCCTGGTCACGGCGCAGCAGCGTGAGCTGCGTGAGGCCGACGGCGGGTTGACCGGGCAGGTGACCGAGACCCACGACGACATCCGGTATCTCGCCGTCGTGGTCAACGGTCGGGCGGTCGCCTGCGGCGGCGTCCAGGCCCTCGACGAGGAATCCGGCGAGATCAAGCGGATGTACGTCCGGCCGGCGTACCGGGGGCGGGGAATCGCCCGCCAGTTGCTGGCCGCGCTGGAGGAGTTGGCGTACCAGTACGGGCACAGCAGCCTCCGCCTGGAGACCGGCACGTATCTGCCGGCGGCGATCGGGCTCTACACCTCGTGCGGGTACGAGCCGATCCCGACCTACGGCGAGTACGTCGGCAATCCGTACAGCGTCTGCTTCGCCAAGCGTCTGCCGGTGCCGGCCTGACCGGCGCCCGGCGCGGGGCCCGGCCGGGTCGTGCGCCACGCCGACGTCGAGCCGCTGCTCAGGCGCCGGTCTGGGCGTGCGCCCTGGTGACCGGTTTCGACTCCGGGGAACCGTGCTGACGCAGGAAGATGCTCAACACGATCAGGGTGCCGACCGCCAGGAACTCGCTCTGCCAGTTCTGCATCGACTGGAACCAGAAGTCGCTGGTGCCGAGGAAGTGCAGCGCGCTGACCGGGGCAGCGCCGCTCTGCAGCGCCTGCTCCGCGTTGTACTGCGCGGTGCCGCCGAGCAGGTGCCCGACGAATGAGCCGACGAAGATCAGCAGTAGCGCGAGGGCGAGGCTGTTCCGGTAGATCACGAGCGGCAGTCCGCCGTGGCGCACCGGCCAGGGTGAGGCCGCAGTGGCGCGGCGCTTGTCGTCCTCGGAGCGGTCGGTCTCGCCCTCCGGCTTCGACTCCGCCGAACCCCGCTGCACCAGGTACGCGGTGAGCAGGACGTAACCGCCCATCTGGAGGAACTCCGACTCCCAGTTCTCGAAGATCGCCTCAGCGAAGTGGCCGGTGGACAGGTACGCCGGCCAGCTCAGCGGAGCGGCACCGAACTCGGTCAGCTCCTCGTTGTGGCTCTGCCAGCCGAACACGCTCTGCAGTGCCAGAAAGACGAAGAAAGCGCCGAACATGGCGACTGCCAAGGCGTTGTTCCGCAACCAGCGCGGCATCTCGACCTCCTCGCGGTGATCTGGTAACTGTCCGTTGCCCAGCGGGTTCAGCGGGCAAACCGGACCGCTGCCGGCCGGCGCGGGAGCATCCGTTCGGGTGACCACGCCGGACAGGAGTGACCGAGCGGTCGGTGCGCCGGGCGAGTCGTACCGGTGGCGTCGGGGCGTCAGGGGCGGTCGGCGGGGGTGTCCAGGCGGCCGCCGGTGCCGTACCGGTTGGAGAGCAGCAGGCCGAAGACGAGCATGCCGAAGCCCAGCCCGAGGTGCAGCCAGTTGTCGGCGTTGTTCACCGGCAGGAAATTGGCCGCGCCGTGCTGGTTGATCGCGAACCCGTAGAGCCACAGCGCGAGGTAGAGCGCACCACCGCCGGCCAGGTAGAGCCGAGTTCCGGCGAGGGTGCGGGCCATCACGAGGCCGAGCAGGCCGAAGAGGAGATGCACCGCGTTGTGCAGGATCGAGATCTGGAACACGCCGAACAGCTTCGCGCCCGAGTGGTGCCCGGCGCCGAACAGCTCGTCGTAGCCGGTGGTCACACCGGGGACGAAGCCCAGCACGCCTATCAGGAGAAAGACCACGGCGACCGCTACGGCAGCCAGTTGCACCCGGGGCTTGGGCCCCGCCGGTCGGCCGCCGCGCGCGTCCCGTGCCATCGATGCCACCTCCGAGATTCGTCCCGCCCGCGGTCGTCGGGCGCCGGTCGTGAGGAGCGTTCACCTCGTGGTCCGAGGTGGTGACGTGACGCAGCCCGACGGTCCTCAATTTTGTAGTCGAGGTGCCCCACGGCGCAGCGGAATGCCGGAACAGGTATGGACGGGACGACGCAGGGTAGGCGATCGGACAGCGCTGACGAACGGGTGGTCGTGCCGGCGCAGACCGGCCGGTGGCGCTTTCGCCGCGCCGGGCGGGGGACCGGTCAGCCGGTACGCCGTACGCCGGTGATGACGAATCCGCTCGGCGGCAGCGCCGGCATCCGGCCCAGGCTCACCGCCAGGTCCTGCGGTGGCACGTCGTACCGCATCCTGCTGGTCAGGTTGGTCACCGCGCGCTTCATCAACTCGATGGTGATCCACTCTCCGGCGCAGCGATGGCCGGTCGCGTGCTCCCCGCCGCCCTGCGGAATCAGCCCGAACGGGGTCGGCCGGTGGCCGTCGAAGCGCTCCGGGCGGAATCGATCGGGTTCGGGCCAGAGCGCCGGATGATGGTTGGTGCCGTAGAGGTCGAGCAATACCCGCCGGCCCTGCGGGAAGTGGTACCCCCGCCAGTCGAAGGAGCGCCGGACCCGCGCGGCGGCCGCCGGAAAGAACGGGTAGTACCGCCGGACCTCCTGCACGAGGCTCTCGGTGGCCGTGTCGTCGTCGCGGATCCGGTGCCGCCAGGCGGGGTGGTCGTGCAGGGCGAGCGCGGCGAACACGATGAACCGGTCGATGGCGACGGTCGGCCGCAGCACGTTGAGCAGTTCGACGGCGGCGATCCGGCGGGGAAGGACCCGGCCCTGTTCGTCGCGGTGCTCGGCGATCACCCGCAGTGCGCTGCCGACGGGGGCGGGCAACGTGCCGCGGCGGGTTCTGTCGACGAGTTCGGCCAGCCAACGTTCGCCCCGGCGGCGGGCGAGCAACCCTCGCCAGTGCCCCGGCCCGACCGCCGCCCCGCTTCCGATCATGGCGTGCAGGTCCGCGGTGCGCCGGTCGACCTGCGCATCGGTCAACGGCACCCCCGCCCAGGCACAGACCACCCGGGTGAGCATCCGGCCCAGCTCGGGATAGAGCACGACGGCTCCGGCCTGCTCCCAGCGGGAGAGGCGGGCCGCCCACTCGTCGTCGAAGAGCCGGCCCAGGTGACGGATCGCGGCCGGTGTCATCAGCGACATCAGCATCGCCTTGCGCTCGCGGTGTGCGGCGTCGTCGAGGCCCTGCACCCCGCCGCGCCCGGTCAGCGTCCGCTGCACCCGCAACGGCATGGCGCCCGCACGCTCGAAGCGGTCGGCGTCGTAGAAGAGCGTCGCGGCGTCCCGCCCGCGCAGGCAGATGGTGCGCCGTAGCAGCAGCCGGGTCTGGAAGATGTCGCTGCCGTGGCGGTCGCAGCGTGCGCCGATGAACCGGTAGCCCTCGCGGAGCAGCGCGAGGCTGCTGTCCGGGCTCCGGTCGGTCGGGATGCTCGCCATCAAGCCTCCTGACGCGGTTGGTGGCGGGGCGACCCCCTCGGCCGACTGCCGTCTACCCAGGTCCGGGTGCGCTGAATCCCGAGCGGGCGTACGGGCGGTGGCGGGCGGCCGTCGGGGGAGGGGCCAGCGGATCACGACGTCCGCTGGCCCCTCCCAGGAGCGCGGAAACCTGGTTGGCTGCGGTGAGCGGCTCAGCCCCGTGGAGCGCCGTCCGGCGCTGCGAGCGGGCACGCCGGTGCGGACACGGATCACGGGGAGGCGGAATGCGGGGGAACAGCTCGCCGCGGTGGCGGCGGACGACCGGTGCGCCGGGCGGCGGGCCGGGCAGGGCGGGTGGCCGCGGTCCGCTCGACCTGGCGTCGGGTGCCGCGGAGACCCCGCTGATCGCGCCGCCACGGCGGCCCGCCCCACCGCCTCGGCACTTCACGGTGCATCTGGGCTTCGTCGCGGCCGGCCCGGCGCAGGCCCGCGAACTGGCCGTCGGTTACGCCGAGGCGCTGAGCCTGCTCCGCCCCGAGCTGGCACTCGGTGCGGCGGCTCTCTCGCCGGCCGACGCCTGGCACCGGGCCGAACGACTCTTCTGCGGCGCGGTCGGCCCGGACGGCGAGCACTGTGCCGATGTGGCCGGTCACCCCGGATTCCACCACGCACCCGGTCCGGGCGGGCTCGGCTGGGGCGACGGTGACTCGTGACCCGGCTCCCCGGGCGGAGGGGCGGCGTCGCGAACCCGCACCGCTCCTCCGCCGGACCGCACCGGTCACGCCCGGCGCGGAGGTGGCCTCAAGCCAGGTCGAACTCGCCGTCCTGAGCGCCGGCGACGAACGCGTCCCACTCGGCCTGCGTGAACACCAGGACCGGCCCCTCCGGCTCGGCGGAGTTGCGCATGCCGATCAGGTCATCGACGAAGGCGACCTCCACTGCGCTGTCGGAGGTGTCACTCTCGGCCCGCTGCCAGACCGCCCGGGACAGGTCGAAGTCTCCCTTGGGGTGCTGAGCCATGGTCATTCCTCCAGTGCACGGTCGAAGTCGGGAAGCGCATATGGATCCCTATCGGGCAGGATAAGCGGATGCCCAGCCTTACCCGTGTAGAGGCGACCGCGCGTGGCGCGGCGATTACCGTCGAGTCCTACGAAGTGGACCTCGACCTGACCGGTGGCGCGGAGCTGTTCCGTTCTCACGTGACGATCCGGTTCCGGGCGGTTCCCGGCGCCGAGACGTTCGTCGAGGTCAAGCCCGCGAAGCTGCTGGCGGTACGCCTCAACGACGACGACCTCGACCCCGCGCTGCTGAGCGACAACCGGCTCCCGCTGGGCGGGCTGAGGGAGCGCAACACGCTCACCGTCGAGGCGGAGATGGCGTACTCGAACACGGGTGAGGGCCTCCACCGCTTCGTCGACCCGGCCGACGGGGAGACCTACCTCTACGCCATGTCGTTCCTCGACGACGTGCAGCGCATCTTCGCCGCCTTCGACCAGCCCGACCTGAAGGCGTCGTTCACGCTCACCGTCACCGCCCCTGCGGAGTGGACGGTCGCGGCGAACGAGCGGGTCGTCGCCACGCCACGACCCGGACGTTGGGAGTTCGCGCCGACCCGGCCGCTCTCCACGTACCTCTTCACGTTGATCGCGGGGCCCTACCACATTCGGCGGGACGAGCACGACGGGATCCCGCTCGCCGTCTACTGCCGCCGGTCGCTGGCCGAGCACCTCGACGCCGACGCCGACGAGATCTTCACCGTCACCAAGCAGAGCTTCGACCGGTTCCACGAGCTGTTCGCCGAGCGTTATCCGTTCGGCAAGTACGACCAGGCGTTCGTACCGGAGTTCAACGCCGGCGCCATGGAGAACCCCGGCCTGGTCACCTTCCGCGACGACCTCGTGTTCCGGTCCGCGGTGACCGACACCGAGCGTGAGAGGCGGGCCACCACGATCGCGCACGAGATGGCGCACATGTGGTTCGGTGACCTGGTCACCATGCGCTGGTGGGACGACCTCTGGCTCAACGAGTCCTTTGCCGACTACCTGGGCACCCGGGTGACCGCGGAGGCGACCCGGTTCGACCGGGCGTGGACCACGTTCGCCCTGCGGCGGAAGGCGTGGGGGTACGCGGCCGACCAGCGCCCCTCCACTCATCCCGTCGCCCCGCACGAGGTGGTCGACGCGGCGGAGGGCCTGCTGAACTTCGACGGCATCTCGTACGCCAAGGGCGCGAGCGTGCTGCGACAGCTGGTCGCCTGGCTGGGCGACGAGGCATTCCTCGCCGGGTTGAACCGCCACTTCGCGACGCACCGGTTCGGCAACGCGACGCTCGCCGACCTGCTCGCCAACCTTTCGGCGGCCAGCGGTCGTGATCTCGCCGACTGGGCCGAGCGCTGGCTGCGCCGGGCGCAGGTGAACACGCTGCGGGCCGAGGTGACCGTCGACGCGGACGGGCGCTACCGGGAAGTCGCCGTGGTGCAGACCGCGCCCGAGTCGCACCCCGTGCCGCGCCCGCACCGCATCGGCGTCGGTCGGTACGCCGCCGACGGGACGGTCGACCGCATCGAGGTGGACGTGGCCGCCGACGCGCCCGACGATCGGACGGTGTTGCACGAGCTGACCGGCCTGCCGGCCGCCAGACTGCTACTGCCCAACGACGGCGACCTCACCTTCGCGAAGGTGCGCCTCGACTCCGCCTCGGCGGACGCAGTGCCGTTGGTGCTGCCCGGCCTGGCCGATCCGTTGGCCCGGGCGCTGCTCTGGCGGGAGGCCCTGGACGCGGCGACCGACGGGGAGCGTCCGGTGAGCGGGCTGGTCTCGCTGATCGCCGCGGCGCTTCCCGCCGAGACCGAGGTGATCATCGCCGAGGACCTGTTGGCGCAGAGCCGGTCGCTGGTCGACCGCTATCTCGACGCGGCGACCCGCGAGGCGTCGCTGGCCCTGATCGCAGAGGCCTGCGCCACCCTGCTGCGCGGCGCGCCGTCCGGCGGTTCGCTCCAACTCGCCGCCGCGCGCGGGCTGATCAGCGCCACCATCGACAGCGACCTGCTGGTCGGCTGGCTCGCCGGCCGGGGAGTGCCGGCGGGACTGTCCGTCGACGCCGAACTGCGCTGGGCGGTGCTGCGCCGTCTGGTGGTGCTCGGTGGGGCCGGCGAGCCGGAGATCGCCGCCGAGGCCGCGGCCGACCGCAGTGCGGCCGGCGCCGAACAGGCCGCCCGGTGCCGTGCCGCGCTCCCCGACGCGGACGCCAAGCGCGCGGCCTGGGAGATCGTGGTGAGCAACATGGAACTCTCCAACCGGCTGGTGGAGGCGGCCGCGGAGGGCTTCTGGCAGCCCGAGCAGGCCGAGCTCACCTCGCCGTACGTCGACCGGTACTTCGCCGACATGCCAGCCACTGCACGGCTGCGTACGCCCTGGACGGCCGACCGGGTCGCCAGCCTCGCCTTTCCCCGTTACGCGGTGGCGCAGCCCACCCGGGAGGCGGCGGCGGCGCTGCTGGCTCGCGACGACCTGACGCCCGGCCTGCGCCGGGTGGTCACCGACGCCGACGATGACCTGCGCCGGGCGCTGATCGTGCGCACGGCGGTCGCGGCCGCCACCGCCTGAGCGCACCCCCTCGGGCGCGCCGCCCCGCCGACCCGGTGCTTCGGCGGCGGGGCACTTAGCCGGCGTGGGACTTAGCCGGCGGGCACTTCGGCAGCGTGGGACTTCGGCGGCGTGGCGATTGGACCGCGCGGTGTTTCGGTGCTTCGACGCCAGGGGTGCGTACCCGGGTGCGCACCCCTGAGGCCGTCAGCGCAACGCCGGCTCGGTGGTGACCGGGGCGTCCCAGTCGATGACGTGGCGCTGCTCGGGGCCCAGCGTCCGCTCCGGGTTCATGGCGGTCCGCATGAGCAGCGGCATGAGCAGCGGCATGAGCGCCCTGGCCACCGGACCGGGCGCCTTGGTGTGGTTGATCCGTGCCGCCCGTGCGGCGACCCGCTCGACCCGGGGCCGCCGAAGCCGTTCGTACGCGGCGAAGGCGGACGGCACGTCGGGCAGATCCCGCAGGCAGCGGGCGAGTTGCACGGCGCTCTCGATCGCCAGCGACGCGCCCTGGCCGGAACTGTTCGACGGCGCGTGCGCCGCGTCACCCACCAGCACCATCCGGCCCCGGTGCCAGCGCGGCACGGGCGGCATGATCAGCAGGGAGCCCACGGTCTGGAGGCACTCGGGATCGGTCGCACCCACGAGTTGCCCGCCCGGGTCGTCGTTGCCGTACGCGGCGCGTAGCCTGCGCAGCCACTCCTGCGGCGACAACGCTCGCGCCTCGGTGAGCGTCATCGGACGCTCCTGCGGCAGGTTCGCTCCCCATCGCGTGCCGCCGCCCGGCTCCGGCCAGTAGAGGTAGTACGCCTGCCGACCGAAGGCGAACATCATGGTGTCCGGTTCGGCGGACACCTCGTGCCGGGCGACCGCCTCGAAACCGAGCAGGCCGGTGCAGCGGGGACCCGGCGCGGCCGGGTCGATGAGCGTACGCACCGTGGAGCGGATGCCGTCAGCGCCGACGAGGACGTCGGCCGTGGCGCTACTGCCGTCGGCGAAGAGCGCCGTGACACCGTCCCCGCTCTCCCGTACGTCGACCAGGCGTTTGCCGTGTTCGATCACGATGCCCTCGGCGGTGGCGTGGTCGTGCAGCGTCCGATGGAGCTCGGCCCGGTGGACCATCCGCAGCGGCGGTACGTCGGTCAGGCCCGGCAGCTCGACGGTCTTCCGGCCGAAAGCCATCACCGAGCGGTGGAAGGGGGTGGCGATCGCGGTGACGGCACGGTCGGCGTTGACGGCACCCAGCGCGGCGACGCCGTTGGGGGCGAGTGCCAGGGTGCCGCCGATGCCGTCGGCGATGCTCGGGTACGCCTCGTGGACGGTCGCCGTGATGCCCGCTCGGTTCAGTGCGAGCGCGGTCACCGGGCCGGCGATCCCGCCGCCGATGACGATGGCCGTTCTAACTGTCGTCATATTCCTCTCCCTGGTGGTCGATGCGGGTGCGTGGCACCGACGCGCTGTCGTGTCGGTGCGTGCGTGGTCGCGCCGACGTGCGGTCGTCGGCGTGGGTGGCGGCACCGGCGCTGTCGCCGCTGTCCGCCTTGGCGCACCTACCTGGGAGGGAAGCCCGGCTATCCTCGTGGTTGCCGCTTCGGGGCCGAGCACCTTCCCAGGTGCGGTGCCGAGGTATGCGCCCCGGCGCGGTGTTGGCGCACCGCGCCGGGGCCGTCCGTGTCACTGCGTCGCGTCGCCCCTTTCAGTGGGTCCAGCCAGCTCGGGTGGCAGCTCACCTGTCTCGTGGAAGGTGCGCCACTGCTCGAGCCCCGGATAGGTGCCGGCGGTGAATTCGGCGAGCAGGTCGCGGACCCAGGCGACCTCGGCCTCCTGGATGGCCAGCTCGTACTCGGACTCGACCAGGAGCAGCCGTGGGAGCTGCCGCTGGTACTCCGCGAGGGCGTCACGCCCGGCCCGGACGGTCTCCTCCAGCTTCGAGAGGCGTTGACGTAGCAGCGCCACCGCCTCGTCGGGCGGCAGGACGGCCAGCACGCTGAGCCCGGCCCGGAACCGGTGATGCTCTGGCTCCGGGGTGGACACCAGCTCCCGTGCCCAGTCGCGCATCTCCGCGTGGCCCTCATCCGTGATCCGGTAGACCGTGCGTTCGGGACGTCGGCCCGTGCGCACACTCTCCACGGCCTCGATCAGGCCGTGCCGGTCCATGTTGCGGATGACCGTGTAGAACGACCCCCACTTGATGTCCATGTCCTGCTCCTTGCCCCAGGCGCGCAGGGTGGTGGCGATCTCGTACGGGTGCATGGGTCGCTGGGCGAGGGCGGAGAGCACGGCAAGGGCGAGCAGGTTGCCGACTCGGCGTTGCTTCGGCACGGGCTCTCCCTTCATTCCTTCGTTCACGATTACTTGTCGACGAATATACGGCTGCGAGTGTGGCGAGCGCAACGTCTTTGCCGGTGCGGAGCGTCGGGTGCGGAGCGAACCAGGTGGAAGCGCTGCCGGTTGACCGTCGTGCCCCCGGGCGGCCCGGCAGGCGCGTGGTGCGGACCACGTCACCACCGCGGGTGTCCGCGCCGGCCTGCGGCCTACGATCACTGGGTGGAGGAAGATATCCGGCGGATCGGGATCATGGGTGGCACCTTCGACCCGATCCACCACGGGCACCTGGTCGCGGCGAGCGAGGTGGCGGACCGGTTCGGGCTGGACGAGGTGGTCTTCGTGCCCACCGGTCAGCCGTGGCAGAAGACCGACACGCCGGTCAGCCCGACCGAGGACCGCTACCTGATGACGGTGATCGCCACCGCCTCCAATCCGCGCTTCCAGGTGAGCCGCGTCGACATCGACCGTGGTGGCCCGACGTACACCGTCGACACGCTCCGGGACCTGCAGGCGGCGTACGGCCCCAAGGTCCAGCTCTACTTCATCACCGGAGCGGACGCGCTGGAGAAGATCCTGTCCTGGAAGGACCTGGACGAGATCTTCGAACTGGCGCACTTCATCGGCGTGACCCGGCCGGGCTTCGAGCTCACCGACAAGCACCTGCCCGCCGACACGGTCAGTCTCGTGCAGGTGCCGGCCATGGCCATCTCCTCGACCGACTGCCGCGCGCGCGTCGCGCGGGGAGAGCCGGTCTGGTACCTGGTGCCGGACGGTGTGGTGCAGTACATCGCCAAGCGAGGTCTCTACCAGCGGCGATAAGCCCGGTATGCCCCTGATTGAGGGGGTTAACGGCCAGAACTGACGAGCCCGGACGACGCGACGTGTGAGACGCTTGAGAGGTCGCACGGTTGATCGAAGGAGAACGGTGACAGTTTCCGAACGCGCGTACGAGCTGGCGACCGCCGCGGCGCAGGCCGCCGCCGACAAGAAGGCGCAGGACATCGTCATCATCGACGTGGGTGACCAGCTCGCCATCACCGACGCGTTCCTGCTCGCCGCCGCCCCCAACGAGCGTCAGGTGCTCGCCATCGTCGACGCCATCGAGGAACGCCTGCTGGAGCTGCCTGAGAAGGCCAAGCCGGTGCGGCGGGAGGGCGAGCGGGGCGGCCGGTGGGTGCTGCTCGACTACGTCGATGTCGTGGTGCACGTCCAGCACACCGAGGAGCGTGAGTTCTACGCCCTCGACCGGTTGTGGAAGGACTGCCCGACCATCCCGTTCGTCGACCGGGCACTGGTCGACGCCGAGTCCGGCGCCGGCTCCGCGGCCGAATGACCCGTCTGATCGTCTGGCGGCACGGCAACACCGACTGGAACGCCGCCAATCGGGTCCAGGGTCAGACCGACGTGCCCCTGAACGACCTCGGGCGGGAGCAGGCGCGCGCGTCCGCGCCGCTGCTCGCCGCGTTGCGCCCGGACGCCATCGTGGCGAGCGACCTCAGCCGAGCCGCTGACACCGCTGCCGCGCTCGCCGCCGTGACCGGACTGCCGGTGACCAGCGACGCCCGGCTACGGGAGCGCTACTTCGGGCGTTGGCAGGGCCTCACCCTCACCGAGGTCGCCGAGCGTTCTCCCGACGAGTACACCCGCTGGCGCGCCGGTGACCCGGACCCGGGCGCCGAGATCGAGACGCTGCACGATCTCGGCAAGCGGGTCGGGGCGGCCCTCACCGCTGCTGCGGCCGCCGCTCCGGGCGGCACCGTCGTGGTCGCCACGCACGGCGGCGGCGCGCGTCAGGGCGTGGGGCAGCTGCTCGGCTGGGACGCATCCGTGCTGCGGACGGTGGGCTCGTTGCAGAACTGCCACTGGACGGAGCTGCGCCACGACGACGTACGGGGCTGGCACCTGCGGGCGCACAACGTCGGCCTGGTCGTCGCTCCGGTGGTCGCCGACGCCGTCTGAACCGACGCCGTCACGCCGGCCGCCCCGACGTACCCGGACGGGGTCGGCTGCACCGCGCCCGCTGATGGGCGGCCGCCGGCGCCCTCGTGACGCGCGGCCTCGTCGTGACGACGCGGCATGGGCTAGCGTGCCGGACATGCCCGTCGCGGTCGTCACCGACTCCACCGCCTACCTCCCGGCCGAGCTGGTGCGTGCCCACCGGCTGACCGTCGTGCCTCTGACCGTCGTGCTCAACGGCGTGGAGGGGCTGGAAGGGGTGGAGGTCTCGCCGGCGGACGCGACCAGGGCCCTCGGCGCCCGCCGGCTGACCGCGAGCACCTCCCGCCCCGCCCCCGAGCAGTTCGCGCAGACGTACCGCCGCCTGCTCGACTCCGGCGCGGACGGCGTGGTGTCGGTGCACCTGTCGGCGGAGCTGTCCGGCACGGTCGAGGCGGCCCGGCTCGCAGCCGACGGCCTGGGCGACCGGGTCACCGTGGTGGACAGCCGCTCCACCGGCATGGGACTGGGCTTCCCGGTGCTCGCGGCCGCCGCGGCCGCCGCGCAGGGCGCCGATCTCGACGGGGTACGTCGCGCCGCGGTCGACGCCGCGACCCGGACCACCATCTACTTCTACGTGGACACGCTGGAGTTCCTCCGCCGCGGCGGTCGGATCAACGCGGCTGAGGCACTGCTCGGGACCGCGCTGTCGGTCAAGCCGATCATGCACATGCCCGATGGGGCGATCGTGCTGCGGGACAAGGTGCGTACGGCCAGCCGGGGCGTGGCCCGCCTGGTCGACCTGGCCGTCGAGGCGGCCGGAGATGCCGAGGTCGATCTGGGCGTGCATCATCTCGCCGCCGTGGAGCGGGCGGCGGCGTTGCTCGCCGCGTTGACCGAACGGCTCGGCGATAAGGTGCGCGAGACGTACGTGTCGGAGGCCGGCGCCGTCGTCGCGGCGCACGCGGGACCGGGCCTGGCCGGCGTCGTCGTGCACCGCCGGTCGCACCCGGCCCTGACCGATGACGCCGACCGGCCCTGACCGCCGGGCCTAACTAAGGCCTGTTTCAAACGGCTCGGTCGAGCGAGCCGAGGCCCAGGCGGCGGTCCGACAACGCCGCCGGTCGTCGCCTGGGTCCGGCGCAGCCGGGCACGGTCTTATGAAACAGGCATTAGCAGATGTCGGCATGATCAGGGCGTTGTCCACAAGCGGGTGACCGTCCACAGGTGACGAGCCGCGAGCCGCGCGCAGGTGGAGCGTGGCCGTAGCGTCACGCCGTGTCACACGACGACGAGACCGTGGTACGCCGACGCCTGCTGCGGCTGACCGCGCAACCGCCGCCCGGGTCGGTGTCCGTCGACCCGCTGCCGGCGCTACCTGCGACAGCCGCGCCCGGCAGGCCGTCCGCCGCGCTGGTACCCGGCGAGTTGCCCGCCGAGCCGATGGCCGACGACGGAGCTGATCCACTCACCGGTCCGAACGTCGATCGACCGTTGCGGCCGGCCGTCGCTGACGGCCTGCCACTGGCATCCGGGCCCACCTCGCCGGCTGGCGTCGCCGCGGACGAATCGTCGGTCCCGGGCGGATCGGAGCCGACGGCCGCGCGCCGGCTGCCCGGCCCGGGAGCGTTCGACCCCGGGCGGCGCGGCGTGCGCGCGCTGGCGGCCGTCGCCGTGCTGGTGGTGGTGGCAGCCGGGTTCTGGGCCTGGCGGTCACGGCCGCAGGCGGAGCCGGTCGCGCCCGTGGCCGGCGCCACCGTACCGGCGGACGACGACGTCGTCGATCCCGTGGCGAGCCCGAGCGCCGAGCTGGTGGTCGCGGTCGCCGGCAAGGTCCGCCGCCCCGGGCTGGTGCGGCTGCCGGTCGGCGCTCGCCTCGCCGACGCCGTCGAGGCGGCCGGTGGCGCGCTGCCGGGAGTGGACGTGGCCCTGCTCAACCCGGCCCGCAAGGTGGCCGACGGCGAGCTGATCGTAGTCGGGGTGACCCCGCCACCCGCCGCCGCCGGGCAACCCGTCGCCGGCGGAGCGCCGACCGCGGGTGGCGCCCCGGCGGCCGGCGCTCCGGTCAACCTCAACACGGCGACCCTGGCGGACCTCGACGCGTTGCCCGGGGTCGGCCCGGTGCTCGCGCAACGCATCCTCGCCCACCGGGAGCAGCACGGTGGCTTCAAGTCGGTCGGCGACCTCCGCCAGGTCGACGGCATCGGCGACGCCCGCTACGAGCAGCTCAAGGAACTGGTGACGGTGTGAGGGCGACACCAGACGCAAGCGACAGCCCGATCGTGGCCGGCGGCGTGCCGGATCTGCGGCTGGCCGGGCTGGCGGTCTCGGCCTGGCTCACCGCGCTGGCCGGGCTGCACCTCGGTGCGGCGACCGTGCTGCTGGCCGCGGTGCTGGCGGCCGTCTTCTCCGCAGCCGGCGCGCTGCACCTGGTCGGCGTGCTCGGGCGGCCCGGTCGGCGCGCCCGGCGACACGGCTGGATCGCCGTCGCGGTGGGCCTCGGCATCGTCTGCGGTGGCACGGTCGGCGCCGCCCGGCTGGTCGTACGCGACGCCGAGGCACTGCGTTCCCTCGCGGAGCAGCGCGCGAGCGTCACCGCCGAACTCGTGGTCCGCGACGATTCCCGGCCGGTCCGAGGCAATTCCGGCCGCCCCGCCACCCTGCTGGTCACCACGGAGCTGGTCGCCCTCACCGAGCCGGACGGCCGGCGGCTCAGCGCGCCGGTCCAGGTCCTGGTGCTGGCCGCGCACCCGGCCTGGCAGGGACTGCTGCCCGGGCAGCGGCTGACCGCCCAGGGGCGACTCGGTGTCCCGCGGGGCGGCGACCTGACGGCGGCCGTGCTCAGCGCCAGCGGGCCACCGGTCCGGCGCGGCGCACCTTCGTGGGCTCAACGCGCCGCCGGATCGCTCCGCGCCGGGCTTCAGCGTGCATGCGCGCCGCTCCCCGACGAGCAGGGTGGATTGCTGCCCGGGCTGGTGGTGGGCGACACCAGCCGGCTGCTGCCCACCGTCGAGGAGGACTTCCGGGCCACCGGGATGACCCACCTCAACGCGGTGTCCGGCTCCAACGTGGCGATCGTGGTCGGTGCGGTGCTGCTGCTCGCCCGCTGGTGCCGGGCGGGCCCGTGGCTCGCCGCCGGTCTCTGCGGGGTCGCCCTGGTGGGCTTCGTGATCCTGGTCCGCCCCTCGCCGAGCGTGGTCCGCGCCGCGACGATGGGCGCGATCGGGCTTGCCGCGCTGGCTGCCGGCCGGCCCCGAGCGGCCCTCCCGGCCCTGGCCGCCGCGGTGACCGTGCTGGTGCTCCTGGACCCTGCCCTCGCCGGGGACGCGGGTTTCGCGCTCTCGGTGCTGGCCACGGGTGGACTGCTGCTGCTCGCCCCGCGTTGGCGCGACGGCCTGCGTCGCCGTGGTGTGCCGTCGGGGCTGGCCGAGGCGCTCGCGGTGCCCGCTGCCGCCCAGCTGGCCTGCACGCCGGTCGTGGCCGGGATCTCCGGCACGGTCAGCCTGGCCGCCGTGCCGGCGAACCTGCTGGCGGTGCCGGCCATAGCCCCGGCCACTGTGCTCGGTGTGCTGGCGGCGACCGTGTCACCGATCTGGCCGGCCGGTGCCGAGTTCGCCGCGTGGTTGGCGAGCTGGCCGGCGTGGTGGCTGGTACTGGTCGCCAGGTACGGTGCCCGGCTGCCGGCGGGCACGCTGCCCTGGCCGGGCGGGGTGTGGGGTGCCCTGCTGCTGGCGGCGTTGACCGTGGCGCTGCTGGTGGCCGTCCGGCGGCCCGTGGTGCGCCGACTGGTGGCGGTGGTGACCGTCGCGGCGGTGCTGGGCACCCTGCCGGTTCGGCTGGTCGCCCGGGGCTGGCCTCCGCCGGGATGGGTGGTGGTGGCGTGCGCGGTCGGGCAGGGTGACGCCGTGGTGCTGCCGGTCGCAGCGGGTCGGGCGGTGGTGGTCGACGCCGGGCCGGAACCGGGTGCGGTGGACGGTTGCCTACGCCGGCTGGGCATCCGCGAGGTGCCGCTCTTCGTCGTCAGCCACTACCACGCCGACCACGTCGGCGGCGTCGCCGGGGTGTTCAACGGACGTCGGGTGGCGGCCGTACTCACTCCGTCGCGGCGCGAGCCGGAGGGCGGGCAGGACCTGGTGGAGGCGGCGGCCGACGCCGGGCAGGCCCGACTGTTGACGGCGTCCGTCGGCGGGGCGTACAGGGTGGGCGGCGCGGAACTCGTGGTGCTCGGCCCGCCCTATCCGCTTCGCGGCACCAGATCCGACCCGAACAACAACTCTCTCGTCCTGCGCGTGACGGTGGCGGGGGTCCGGATCCTGCTCCCGGGCGACGCCGAATCCGAGGAACAGCGCGCGCTGCTGGATCGGCTGCCACTGGGCGCGCTACGTGCCGAGGTGTTGAAGGTGGCGCACCACGGTTCGGCCTATCAGGACCCGGAGTTCTTCGAGGCGGTCCGCCCAGCCGTGGCGCTGGTGCCGGTGGGCACGGGCAACACGTACGGCCATCCGCATCCGGAACTGCTCGCCCGGCTGGCCCGCGACGGTGTGCGGGTGCTGCGTACCGACACGGACGGTGACGTGGCGGCCGTTCACGGCGAAGGTGGCCTCGCGGTGGTGGTCCGGGGTACGCCGGCCGGCAGGCAGCCGTGAGCGGGCCGCCGGCCCGGTGGCACCCGCGCATCCGCTCCGGAGCGGCAGGCAGCACGGATCTGCGGGTACCTTGTTGTAATTGACGGTGAATTGGGATAGATGTCGGGATTTGCGCTGAGTGCAGGCTCCGCCGCCTGAGCGGCCGGTGAGCAGGCACGATCCCGCAGCAGGCCGTGCGAATATGGGCGCGTGACCCCCGCCAGCCTTGCCCCCATTCTGCTCGTCCTCGGCGATGAGGAACTGCTCGCCACGCGCGCGGTGACCGAAGCCGTCGCGAAAGCCCGCAGCGTCGACCCCGACGTGGACGTTCGCGAGTACCAGGCCGGTGCGCTCACCCCGGGTGAGGTCGCCGAGATGCTCAGCCCATCGCTGTTCGGCGGCCGGCGGCTGCTGGTGCTCCGCGCCGGTCAGGATGCCCGCAAGGACCTGGTCGCCGCCCTGCTGGCGTACGCGAAGAACCCCGATCCGGACGTGCAGCTGGTCGTCCTGCACCTCGGCGGCGCCAAGGGGAAGGCGTTCGCGGACGGGCTGAAGGCGGCGGGCGCCACGGTGGTGCCGGCGGTGAAGCTGAAGGGACACCGGGACCGGGTCGCCTTCGTCCGCGACGAGATCCGCCGGGGTGGTGGCAAGTGCACCGAGGACGCCGCCGAGGCGCTGCTCGCGGCGGTCGGCAACGACCTGCGGGAACTCGCTGCGGCCTGCTCCCAGCTGATCGCCGACACCGACGGGCGGATCGGCGCGGACACGGTGGCCCGGTACTACCGGGGCCGGGTGGAGGTGAGCGGCTTCACGGTCGCGGACGCCGCGATGATCGGCGACGTGCCGGCCGCCCTGGAGGCGCTGCGTTGGGCGTTGCACGTCGGGGTCGACCCGGTGCCGATCGCCGACGCGCTCGCCGACGGCGTCCGCACCGTGGCCCGGGTCGCGTCCGCCGGACGGGGTAGCCCGTACCAGCTGGCGAGCACGCTCGGCATGCCGGCATGGAAGATCGAGCGGGCGCAGCGGCAGGGTCGAGGCTGGACGCCGGAGGGGCTGGCGCAGGCGATGCAGGCCGCCGCCGAGTGCAACGCGGCCGTCAAGGGCGGCTCCGACGATCGCGCGTACGCCCTGGAACGCGCCGTCTTCTCGATGGGCGCGGCTCGGCAGGGTGGCGCCCGGTGACCGGACCGCCCCGCACGGCGTGGGCCACTCTTCCAGCCGACGAGGAGCAGTACCGACCGCTCTACGCGCGCGTGCTGGGGCTGCGGTTCGTCAATCCCGGAGGGGTGCTCTGCTTCCTCTTCTTCGAGGGAGTGGTGGCGCTGGCGGTGCTGCTCGCCCTCGCCGAGCTGGTCAGCTGGTGGGCGGTGCTGATCCTGCCGGCCGCCGTGGCGGTCATGGTCAAGCTCAACGACATGGTGGCCGCGGTCGTGGTCCGCTCCGCGGCGCTCGTGCCGGAGCAGGAACGCGACCGGTTCCGCCGGCAGATGGAACCGGTGGTCGGGCGGGCCCGGGTGGAGTGGGTCGCACACAGCGTCCCCGGCATCGTGGTCTCGGCGGAACCGCTCGGCCCAGCCGCCCGTCCGGACCTGCACGAGGCCGGGCCCGCCCGTCGCGACATCGGTCCGGGCGCCGGTCTCTGATCGGCTCGACCTCACCTGAAATCGCGGAAACCCAGCACCCCAGCACCCCAGCACCCTGGCACACCGCGACCGGCGTGCCGCCGGGACACAGAACGTAGACAGCCGGAAGCCCCGAGCGATGCCCGGGGCTTCCGGCGAGATCTGACGCCGCGTGGGTCAGGCGGAGAACGACGCGACGCGCTTGGCGATCGCGGACTTCCGGTTCGCGGCCTGGTTGGCGTGGATCACGCCCTTGCTGACCGCCTTGTCGAGCTTGCGCGAGGCGTCCCGCATGAGGGCGGTGGCCTGCTCGACGTCGCCGGACTCGGCGGCCTCGTGGAACTTGCGGACTGCGGTCTTCAGCGACGACTTGACCGACTTGTTACGCAGCCGGCGCTTCTCGTTCTGCCGGTTGCGCTTGATCTGGGACTTGATGTTCGCCACGCGACAGCCTCGTCTTGATAGCTCGGGTTGGTCAGCTTCTGCGCGCGGCGAGCATGCGTCATCACCACGCGAAAAGCCAGGCTACCAGGTCGGCCGCGACGAGCCAAAACGGCCCGACCCACCCGGCCGCCGATCGCGCCCCGAACGTGTCCCGGCCCGGATCGTGCGCGAGCCGCCGATCCTTCAGCTCCAGCCCTGCCGGGTCGCGAGCCAGGCCAGCGCCTGCTCGCCGCTCCATCGATGGTGCCGGCGGATCTGCGGCGAGGCGGTGGGCGGGGCGGCCGCGGCGGTGGTGAGAAAGTACCCGGCCAGCGCGGCCAGCGTCACGTCCAGCGCGTCCGGGGGAGCGTCGGCCGCGGCCGGATGCCCGGCGAAGAGACCATCCGCGTCCAGCCCGCTGGCGTACCCGGTGATCAGCAGGGTCACCAGGTCGAACCAGGCCGGCCCGTGGCAGAGCCAGGTCCAGTCGCAGAGCCAGGCCCGGTCGTGGCCGTCGATCAGCACGTTGTCCAGGCGTAGGTCGCCGTGGACGAGTCCGGTGCCGGCCGCGGCGTAGCCGGGGAGGCGGGACTCCAGCGCGACCAGTTCGGGCAACCGGTTCCGCGCCGGCGCGGGCAACGGCGGCGCCGGTTCACGCCCGGCGGCGACCTCGCCCCACCAGAGGATGTCGTCCCGGGCCAGGTCGGCGAGGTGGGGCAAGCCCAGGCCGACCAGTTCGGCCGGCGGGTGAACCAGCGCGGACGCGACCTCGGCGTACCCGGCCAGCGTGGCCGCGAGCGCGGCCGGCGCCCAGGGCAGGTCGGGCGTACGGCCGTGCACGGCGTCCAGACCGATCGCGTACCAGTCGGCTGCGGTGAGGGTCCAGCGCAGCCGCGGGACCGGCAGTCCGGCCGGGAGCCGGGCGAGGACGGCGGCCTCGCGGACGTACCAGTCGACCAGCCGCGGTTGGTCGGTCCGCGCCGCGGCCTTGACGAACACCGACGAGCCGTCGTCGGTGTTCAGCAGGGCGGCGAAGCCCCGGGTGAAGCCCGCCCCCGCGATCCGGGCGGCGGTGACCGGGGCGCCCAGCCGCGCGGTGATCGCCGACCGCAGGTCGGGTGGCAGATCACTCCAGCCCGGCCGTACGGCTGTGGCGTCGTACGGCGGTGGCGTGACCGGCATCCCCCCATGCTGTCGTACCCCGGTGGCGCCGTGCAGCCTCGGCAGGCCGGCGATTCGCGGCACCGGTGCGCCCGAAGCCGGCATCGAGCGCCTGCCCCGCGAGATCCTTCCGTTGTCCCGTCCGGTCGTCTGAGAGACTGCCAGCTCATGAGGACCGACGAGTTCTGGCAGTTGATCGATCGGGCCCGGGCCGGCGGCGGGGGAGAGGCCCCGGCGGTGGCCGCGCGGGCGACGGCGCTGCTGGCCGAGCACGACCCGGCGGACATCGTCGGCTACGCGCGCCACCAGCGGCGGGTGCTCGTCGCGTCCCGTACGGTGGATCTTTGGGGGGCCGCGTACCTGATCAACGGGGGTGCCTCCGACGACGGCTTCGAGTACTTCCGCGGCTGGCTGATGACCCAGGGGCGGGAGGTCTTCGCCCGAGCGGTCGCGGACCCGGACTCGCTGGCCGAACTGCCGCAGATCCGGTCCGCCGCGCTCAGCGGCGAGGAGTTCGAGTCGGAGGACATGCTCGCGGTGCCTTGGGAGGCGTACCGGAAGGCGACCGCGACCGACCTGCCGGCCGAGCCCGACCCGGCACCCGCGCCGGATCTCGACTTCTGGGACTTCGACGACGAGGAGTCGGCACGGCAGAGTTTGCCGCGTCTCGCCGCGCTCTTCGTCGAGCCGCCCGAGGAGTGATCCGACCGCGCCCGAGACGGCGTGGGAGCATATAAGGGGGCCGGCTCCGTGCCGGCCTGATCACGTCAGCCGACCAGAACGGACAGCTGTGCCTCCGACGCTCGATTCCGGCGCGAACGCTCCTGGTGCCACCGACCCGGCGCGCATCAGGAACTTCTGCATCATCGCCCACATCGACCATGGCAAGTCGACCCTGGCCGACCGGATGTTGCAGCTCACCGGCGTGGTCGACCCGCGGCAGATGCGCGCCCAGTATCTCGACCGGATGGATATCGAGCGCGAGCGTGGCATCACGATCAAGAGCCAGGCCGTCCGGATGCCCTGGACGATCCGCGAGGGCGACCGGACCGGCGAGCAGGGCGTGCTCAACATGATCGACACCCCGGGGCACGTCGACTTCACCTACGAGGTGTCCCGGTCGCTGGCCGCCTGCGAGGGCGCGATCCTGCTGGTCGACGCGGCGCAGGGCATCGAGGCGCAGACCCTGGCGAACCTCTACCTCGCGCTCGAGAACGACCTGCACATCATCCCGGTGCTCAACAAGATCGACCTGCCGGCGGCCCAGCCCGAGAAGTACGCCGAGGAGCTGGCCCACCTGATCGGCGGCGACCCGGCCGACTGCATCAAGGTCTCCGGCAAGACCGGCGAGGGCGTGCCGCACCTGCTCGACGAGATCGTCCGGCAGTTCCAGCCGCCGGTCGGCGACGCCGACGCGCCCGCCCGGGCGATGATCTTCGACTCGGTGTACGACGTCTACCGGGGCGTGGTCACCTACGTCCGGGTGATCGACGGTCGGATCAGCGCCCGCGACCGGATCAAGATGATGTCCACCGCGGCGGTGCACGAACTGCTGGAGATCGGCGTCATCTCGCCGGAGATGGTGAAGGCCGACGCTCTCGGTGTCGGCGAGGTGGGCTACCTGATCACCGGCGTGAAGGACGTGCGCCAGTCCCGGGTCGGCGACACGGTCACCATCAACAGCCGGCCGGCGACGGATGCGCTCGGCGGCTACAAGGACCCGAAGCCGATGGTCTACTCCGGCCTCTATCCGATCGACGGGTCCGACTATCCCAACCTGCGCGACGCCCTCGACAAGCTCAAGCTCAACGACGCCGCGCTGGACTACGAGCCGGAGACCTCGGGTGCGCTCGGGTTCGGGTTCCGCTGTGGGTTCCTCGGTCTGCTGCACCTGGAGATCATTCGGGAGCGGCTGGAGCGGGAGTACAACCTCGACCTGATCTCCACCGCGCCGAACGTGGTCTACCGGGCCATCACCGAGGACGGCCAGGAGATCGTGGTGACCAACCCGAGCGAGTACCCGACCGGCAAGATCGCCGAGGTGTACGAGCCGATCGTGCGGGCCACCGTGCTGACGCCGAACGACTACGTCGGCGCGGTGATAGAGCTCTGCCAGGGCCGGCGGGGCACTCTGCTGGGCATGGACTACCTCTCCGCCGACCGGGTGGAGCTGCGCTACACGCTACCGCTCGCCGAGATCATCTACGATTTCTTCGACCAGTTGAAGAGCCGGACCAAGGGCTACGCGTCGCTCGACTACGAGCCGTCGGGCGAGCAGGCGTCCGACCTGGTGAAGGTCGACATCCTCCTGCACGGCGAGCCGGTGGACGCGTTCAGCGCCATCGTGCACAAGGACAAGGCGTACAACTACGGCCTATCGATCGCCGCGAAGCTGCGTAACCTGATCCCTCGGCAGCAGTTCGAGGTGCCGATTCAGGCGGCGATCGGCAGTCGCGTCATCGCCCGCGAGACCATCCGGGCGATTCGCAAGGACGTGCTCGCCAAGTGTTATGGCGGTGACATCAGCCGTAAGCGCAAGCTGCTGGAGAAGCAGAAGGAAGGCAAGAAGCGGATGAAGATGGTGGGCCGGGTGGAGGTCCCGCAGGAGGCCTTCATCGCGGCGCTCTCCTCCGATGCCTCCGAGGGGAAGCCCACCGGAAAGAAATAGCGCACACCGACCGGCTGGTACGACGGCCGGCACCCGTACGGCACATCACGCCGTGGGTGTCGGCCGTCGGCGTTCCCGTGCGCCGGGGGTAGGAAATTTTCTTCGGCCACGGCCGGTCGCCGAGCTCGCCCTACCGGCTCCGACCTGGGTGGACGGTGCGCTGCTTCACCTTTCACATTGATTCATGCGGACGTTTTGTGCTCGCTCCGGTTTGGCCTTTCGATGGCTCGGGAACTTAGCGGCCACCACAGGAAGTACACATCGTGTGACTCATTCTTGAAGGAGGGCGGCCATGGAGCTGACCGTTTGGGGCATCATCACTGCGCTCATCGTTGGTCTGATCGTCGGGGCGCTGGGCCGTCTGATCGTCCCGGGCCGGCAGGACATGCCGATGTGGCTGCACATGCTGATCGGTGTGGGTGCCGCGTTGCTCGGCACGGTGCTGGCGCGGGCGCTGGGGATCGCCACGGAGACCTCGGGGGTGGACTGGGGCGAACTGCTGGTGCAGGTCGTGCTGGCGGCGGTCGCGGTGGCTCTGGTGGCCGGCGTGGGCCGGCGCCGCAGCGTCACCCGGTGACGATCGCGCCGGCGTGCGACCGGCGACCGTACTGCGACGGGCGTCCGACCGAACGGGTCGGGCGCCCGTCGGCGTACGCGCGCGTCGCCGGTCGGAGTGGCCGTTGCCGCGGGGCGAGGGTGTGGGGCGAGTCGCTGATGCGGGTCGTGCTGGCGGCGGTCGCGGTGGCTCTGGTGGCCGGCGTGGGCCGGCGCCGCAACGCCATCCATCGGTGACTCGAGAATCGACGGACGGGGGGCCGGTCGGTGGGTCGGGGTACCCGTTCGTCTGCGTACGGCCGGATTCGTCTGTTGCGACGCCTGCCCTACGCCCCTCGACCTGCGATACGGTCGCGTCGCCTTCCCTCGATCGCCCACTGTCGTAAAGGATTTTTTCCTACTAAGGTGCGGCGGTAAAGGTTAGTGCCAGGCGGCGCGAGGGGAGATGTGGCGTGAACAGGTGGAAGCGGCTGGCCCCGGTCACCGCCTTGGTGGCTTCGGCCGCGATGGTGCTGACCGGCTGTGGCGGCTCTGACGACGAGGCGGCCGACACCAGCAAGTTGACCGTCTGGATGATGGGCGAGGGCGGCGAGGCCCAGGCCAAGTTCCTCGACGGCGTCGAGGCCGAGTTCCGGCAGAAGCATCCGGACACCGACGTCGTGGTGCAGTACATCCCGTGGCTGGAGGCGCCGAAGAAGTTCCAGGCCGCCCTGGCCGGCGGTGAGGGACCGGACGTCACCGAGCTGGGTAACACCGAGACCCAGGGCTGGGCGGCGCAGGAGGCCCTCGCCGATCTGAGTGGCCGGATGAGCGGCTGGGCCGAGGGCAAGGACATCCTGCCGGATCTCGTGAAGAACGCCCAGCTCGACGGCAAGCAGTACGGCGTGCCGTGGTACGCCGGCGTGCGGGCCATCTACTACCGCACCGACTGGTTCGCCGAAGCCGGCGTGAAGCCGCCGACCACCTGGGACGAGCTGGTGACCGTGGCCAAGGCGGTGCAGGCCAAGAAACCGAACACCTACGGCATCGCGCTGCCCGGCAACTCCGAGCTGCCGTTCTACTCCTTCCTCTGGGCGGCGGGCGGCGAGATCGCCACCGACCAGGGAGGCACCTGGAAGTCGGGCTACACCTCGCCTGAGGCGCAGAAGGCGGTCAAGTTCTGGACCGACCTGGTGACCGTGCACAAGGTCGCGCCGCCGGCCGCCGCCGGTTGGAACGAGATCGACGCCCGGACCCAGTTCGCCACCGGCAAGGCCGCCATGGCGTTCGCCGGCAGCTGGCAGCAGGGCGCCATCAAGAAGGACAACCCGGACATCGAAAAGGTGTGGGGCACGTTCCCGATCCCCGGACCGGACGGCAAGGCGGCGCCCGGTTTCGCGGGCGGCTCGGACATCGCGATCTGGAAGGACAGCGAGCGCCAGGACCTCGCCTGGGACTACATGACCGTGCTGCTGAACAAGAAGAACGGTCAGGCGTTCGCCGACAGCCTGGGCTTCTTCCCGGTCTACCAGGACCTCGTGGCCGGCGGCAGTTACGCCAATGACAAGATCATGGCGGCGTTCGCGACCACGATGCAGAACACCAAGATCACGCCGCTCACCCCGAAGTGGGTGGAGGTCAGCCGCACCAAGACAGTGACGCAGGCGATGAACAGCTCGGTCATGAAGGGTCAGAAGACGGTCGAGAAGGCTACCGCCGACGCGGCCGCGGAGATGGAAAGCATCCTCAACTCCAAGTGACCACGCTGACCGACGCGCCGGAGGCGTCCGCCGCGCGGGAGACCCCCGCGCGGCGGCGTCGCCCGGTCGACCGCCTGCCGTATCTGCTGCTCCTGCCCTGCCTGGTCATCATCGGCGTACTGCTGCTCTGGCCGCTCGGCCAGGTGGTGACCATGTCCTTCTACCGGTTGAACAACGTCCGGCAGCTGCGCGGGGACCGGGAGTGGCCGTGGATCGGGCTGGAGAACTACACCCAGATCCTGGGTGACCCGTTCTTCCTCACGGTGCTGCGCAACACCGTGCTCTTCGCGGTGGCGAACGTGGCGCTCACCATGATCCTGGGCACCCTGGTCGGCCTGCTGCTCAACCGCCTCGGCCGGAAGATGGCCACCTTCGTGGCCAGTTGCGTGATGCTCGCCTGGGCGACCCCGGCGCTGACCGGCACGATCGTCTGGAAGTGGATCTTCGACGACACCAGTGGCCTGGTCACCTGGCTGTTCAACGCGTTGCCGGACGGGCTGTCGCAGGCGCTCTTCGGGCACAGCGACTGGACAGGTTACGGCTGGTTCAACTCGCCACTGCTCTTCTTCTCGATCCTGACCCTGGTGGTGGTCTGGCACTCGTTCCCGTTCATCGCGGTGAGCGTCCTGGCCGGGCTCAAGAGCGTGCCGAGCGAGCTGCACGAGGCGGCCCGGGTCGACGGCGCGAGCGCCTGGCGGGTCTTCTGGCGGATCACCTTCCCGCTGCTGCGCCCGGTCTTCGGGATCCTGATCGTGCTCTCCACGATCTGGGACTTCAAGGTCTTCACCCAGCAGTTCGTGCTGGCCGGCGGCACCCAGGACCGACCGACGTTCATGCTCTCCATCTACTCGTACGCGGAGGCGTTCTCGCCGCCGCCGAAGTACGGCCTCGGCGCGGCCATCGCGGTGATCCTCACCGTGATCCTGCTCGTGGTGACCGGCTTCTACGTACGGATGGTGCTCAAGCAGGAGGACGAGTCGTGAAGAAGGTCGCGCTCAACTGCGCCGGACTGCTGGTGGCGCTCTTCGCGGCCTTCCCGGTGTACTGGATGATCGCCACGTCGCTGAAGCCCAGCCGGGAGATCTTCTCCGCCACCCCACGGCCGGTGCCGACGCACCCGACGCTGGAGCACTACCGGGAGATCCTGACCGGGAACCTGATCCCCGGGGTGACCTTCGCGGACTTCTTTCTCAACAGCGCCCTGGTCGCGGTCTCCACTGTGGTGCTCAGCGGCCTGGTCGCGCTGCTGGCGGCGACCGCCGTGGCCCGGTTCCGGTTCCGGCTGCGGACCAGCTTCCTGATCATGCTGCTCGTGGTGCAGATGATCCCGTTGGAGGCCCTGGTCATCCCGCTCTTCCTGATGATCCAGCGGCTCGGGCTCTACAACACGCTGCCCAGCTTGATCCTCACCTATCTGGGCTTCTCGCTGCCGTTCGCCGTCTGGATGCTGCGCGGCTTCGTCGCCGCGGTGCCGAAGGAGTTGGAGGAGGCGGCGGCGATCGACGGGGCGAGCCGGGCCCAGACGTTCCGGCGGATCCTCTTCCCGCTGGTGGCTCCCGGCCTGGTGGCGACGAGCATCTTCTCCTTCATCACCGCCTGGAACGAGCTGATCTTCGCGCTCACCTTCATCAACGACCAGAACCGGTACACGCTGCCCGTGGCCATGACGTTCTTCTTCGGGCGTGACGACACCGCCTGGGGACCGTTGATGGCGGCGTCCACTCTGTTCACCCTGCCGGTGATCATCTTCTTCCTGCTGGTGCAGCGGCGGATGGTCTCCGGGTTGGTCGCCGGAGCCGTGAAGGGCTGAGCCCGTTCGTGGCCGGGCGCCTCAGGTGCCCGGCAGCACGCTGGTGCCGGCCTGCGCCACGATCTGCTGCAACGCCGCCACATGTCCGTCGAACGCGGCACGTCCGCGTCGGCTCAGCTTGACCGAGGTGCGCGGCCGCTTGCCCACGAAGCTCTTGCGCACCTCGACATAGTCGGCCTGTTCCAGGGTGCTGATCTGCTTGGACAGCGCCGAGTCCGAGAGCCCGAGATGGTCCCGGAGGTAGCGGAACTCGGCCCAGTCGGTGGCGGCGAGCAGGCTGACCAGGGAGAGTCGGGTGGGCGCGTGGATCAGCTCGTCGAACCGGGGTGCGCTCACCGCCGGCCACCGATCGGCCGGGCGGACATCAGGCGGCGAAGGTACGCCATCAGCGGCCGTCCGGTCGCCGTCATCGCGCCCGCCGTGACGGCCGCGCCGAGCGTCGCCGGCCAATCCAGCCCCGCCGACTCCGCAGCGAATCCGGTGACCAGACCGAGGGCGATCAGGCAGAGCACGTAGACCATGATGGCGGCCACCCCGCGTACGCCCAGCAGGGCGGTGCGCACCTGCGCCCGGTGCCGCCGCACGACCCAGGCGACCAGGGCACCGAGGCCGAGGGCGTACCCGACGGATCCGACGGCGACGACCCAAGGCCGGTCCGTCTCGACGGCGGCCGTGAAGGCCACGATCAGGCCACCCAGCGTTGGCCAGTACCAGGCGGGGACGAGCGTTGCAGTGACCGCCTGTTCGCGCCGCGCGCGGATCTCGGCTAGCGCGTCGGTGGCCGCGGCGGGGGAGATGGCCGGCTCGGACACGATGTCCTCCTTGAGGTCGAGGAAAGTGCTTGCCTGCAGGGAAAGCATATCCTGTCTTTCCCTACAGGCAAGCACTTTCCTCGATAGAGAACTCGGCGTCTGGTCCACTAGGCTGACTGCCATGACGGGCAGAGTCGCGTCGGTGAACCTCGGTGTGGTCACCGAGGCCGAGTGGGCGGGCGACCCGAGCGGTCGCAGCGGCATCGACAAACGGCCGGTGGACGGCCCGGTGCTGTTCCGCGTCGACGGTGTGGCCGGCGACTTCATCGGCGAGCGAGCCCACCACGGCGGCGCGGACCAGGCGGTCTACGCGTACGCCGAGGAGGACGCCGCCTGGTGGGCGGGCGAGTTGGGGCGTGACATCCGACCCGGCGGCTTCGGCGAGAACCTCACCACGTACGCGGTGGACGTGACGGGGGCGGTGATCGGCGAGCAGTGGCAGATCGGATCCGCCCTGCTCCAGGTGACCAAGCCGCGCACGCCGTGTACCACCTTCGCCGGCTTCTGGGGCGTACCGGATCTGATCAAGCGGTTCACGGTCCGCGCGCTGCCCGGCGCCTACCTGCGGGTGCTGCGCGAGGGGGAGGTGGGCCCGGGTGACCCGGTCGAGGTGGTGGAGCGGCCCACGCACGGGGTGACCATCGGTGAGGTCTTCCGGGCCACCAGCCTGGAGCCGGAGTTGCTGCCCCGGCTGCTGGACGCGCCGGACCTGCCGGAGTCGATCCGGGAGAACGTGCGTCGCCGGCTCGCCGTGCGGTGAGCGTCCGGCGGGAGATGTGACGAAGGGCCCCCGGCCGTACGCGAGGCGACGGCGGGGGGCCCTTCGCTAGCAGGTCAGCGCAGCCAGGGGACGCTGCGGTCGAGCAGACCGCGCTCCTTCAGCTCCTTGCGCAGCGGGATCTCGTCGTCGACGTACCCGTCCCAGTTGATGCCCCAGTAGTTGGCGGTGTGGGTGCCCTCACCGATCAGCTGGCGCTGAACGGGGGTGCGGTTGCGGTACCACTCGCCGTTGACGTCGGGGTGCAGCTCGTCCAGCGGGCGGATCCATCGGTAGGTGTAGCCCACGAAGAGCATCTTGCGGGTGATGTTCGACAGGTTCGTCGACCGGGAGTGCCACTGGCGGCGGTCGAAGATGAACGCGTCGCCCGGGTTGGCGGTGATCTCCACCGTGCCCTCCGGGTCGGGGTTGTGCACGCTGAGGTCCTTGGGCCGGTCCAGCGAGTTCCACAGGTGGCTGCCCGGGATGACCTTCGTGGCGCCGCGCCCGGTCTCCGAGAGGTCGGAGAGCACGTAGGCGACCTTCAGCGAGAACATCGGCCGGGGCAGGTTCGGGTCCATGGTCTCCGGGTCGGAGTTCTGCCGGTACCCGTCCTGGTGCCAGCCCCAGTACGGCTTCTCCGGCTCCAGCGCCGGCGGGGTCACGTCCAGGTGGTTGTGGTGGGTGTAGATGTTCCACCCGGCCAGGCCCCACATGTAGGGGAAGGCGATCGGGTGGGTGAGCAGTTCGCCGAAGAGCTCGTCGCGCTCGAGGAAGCCGAGAAGGTGCAGGGTGCCGTCCTTCTTGGTGTTGCCCTTGGCCTTCTCCTCGGCGTAGACGCGGTCGACCGCCTCTTCGAGCGCTGCCCGGTGGTCCTCCGTCAGGACATTGCGCAGCAGGAGGAAGCCCTGCTCGTGGAACTCCTTGCGGTCTACGTCACTGATCGGTTCGTAACCGGTCCGGCCGTCGTAGTCGAACGCCACGTCGTACCCCTCCAGAGAGGCGAAAGATTTTCTTGGCACAGGGCGCCGATCGTAGCGCGGTAAGCCGTGAACTGGGGGGGCGGAAGGCCCGGATTCTCCGGAGTTGGGCGATGCGCGATGACGTGGTCACCTGGCGTGACGAAAGCCGAGCCATAGGCGACAGTTTGAGTAGTTGGCCGGATTGTGCGGTGACCGAAGGTGCAAAAAACCATTCGATCAATCGTCGGCGAAGACCTCCGCCACGACCCGGGCGCCGGCCTGCGGACTCCCGGCCACCTCGATCCACTTCCCGTCGCGGGCGGTCCACTCCAGGTCTCCGAAACGTACCCGCTTCACCCCGTGGTCCTGGGCGTGCGAGACGAGCCAGTGCGCGTACCGCCAGCCGTCACGTTGGTCGGCCGTCGCCAGGCTGAGCCCGGTCAACTCCGCCGGGGCGGCTCTGCCGACGACGCCCCAGTCCAGCTCCAGGTTGCGGGTCAGCGCGGCCGCCGCAGCGGCGCCACGCATCACCGGCGTCCGCCCGACCGTGCAGGCCACGGCCCGCGTCGCGTCGCCGAGCAGGGCCCGGGTCAGCACCGCCGACTCGTCGGCCCACTTCTGGTAGGCCTCGGGGAACGCCGAACGCTGCACTCGCTGGGCGGCGTCGGTGACCCGCATCCGCTCCCAGCCGCGGACCTTCTTCAGTGCCGCGTAGAACCGTTTGGCCGCGTACCGCGGGTCACTGAGCTGTGTGGGGTCGCCCCAACCCTGGCTGGGGCGCTGCTGGAAAAGGCCGATCGAGTCCCGGTCGCCATCCGGGAGGTTGTGCAGGCCGGACTCCTGGTAGGCGGTCGCCAGCGCCACCACCACGCCCCGCTCCGGCATGCCCTGCTGCGCGCCGATCGCCGCGATGGTCGCCGCGTTGGCCATCTGGTCGGCGTCGAGCACCACCCGGCCGTCGGCCTGCACCGTGCAGGTTCGGCCGGCCAGGGGAAGGCGCAACTCACTCCCGAGCTGTCGGACGAGCACCACGACAACCACCACGGCGAGCAGGGCGAGGACCACGCCACCCGCCACCACGGTCCGAGTTCGCACCCACACCCCCTGTTCGGCAGTCCGACAAGCGTACGTCCGGCGTAGGCCCGGCCGGGCTGTCTGACCGGTTCAGGTCGACCCGGCCCGGCCCGCCCGGACCGGATGTTCCCGCCCCGGCTGCGGTCTCACCTGCCCGCTTCGCCCCCTCGTCCGGTGTCGTTCCGTTGACGACAGGCGTTACGGGCCGGCAGGCGGCGCCCGTTGCGAGATCCGCCCGCACTCTGGCAGAGCACGGTACGTGGCCCTGGCCGGTCTGTCATGGGCGTCACCGTGGAGAAGCACTGCTGGCTGCGGCGCCTGGTCCAGTTGGCGAACACCAAGCGCGTGCTCGTGGAGGGACTGGGCGTCAGCCTCGGCATCTACCGGGACGAGGCCCAGCGGGAGCGGGTGTTCCAGGCTGCCGTCAAGGGCCTCGCGGCCCGTTGAGCGGTGCCCGTCGGCTGCCCGGTCAGCTCTCCGCCGGCACCCACCGTGCCGGCCGCTTCTCCCGGAAGGCCGACACGCCCTCCCGCCCCTCGTCGGAGAGGAAGTAGCCGGTCGACAGCGCGGCCAGGTCGGCGATCTCGGCCGGCAGGTCGGCGGCCGCGGGGCGGCGCAGCAGCTGCTTCGCCCCGGCCAGGGCTCCCGGCGCGCCTCGCACCAGCGAGGCGCAGTACCGCTGCACCGCGGCGTCCAGCCCGTCGGCCGGCACCGCGGCGGTCACCAGCCCGATCTCGGCGGCCCGCCGGCCGTCGAAGGTGTCCCCGGTCAGGTAGAGCTCGGCAGCCGCGCGCGGGTGCAGCCGGGGCAGCACCGTCGCCGAGATCACCGCGGGGATCACCCCGAGCCGCACCTCGGTGAACGCGAAGGTGGCCTCCTCGGCGCAGACCGCCAGGTCGGCGGCCGCGATCAGCCCGAGGCCACCGGCGCGGGCCGGCCCCGCCACTCGGGCGAGCACCGGCTTCGGGCACTCCCAGACCGCCGCCAGCACGTCGCCGAGCATCCCGGCCGGCACCGTCCCGCTGGCGTACGCGGCGGCGGTCTCCTTCAGGTCGGCGCCCGAGCAGAAGATCGGCCCGGTGTGGTCGAGCACGACGACCCGGACCGCGTCGTCGGCGACCGCGTCGGCCAGACCGGCGAGCAGTTGCGTCATCAGCGGGGTGGAGAGCGCGTTGCGGTTGTGCGGGCTGTCGAGGGTGAGGGTGGTCACCCCACGGGCCGTGGCGACCCGCACGAGCGCGTCGGGAGAGGTCATGCCGGGCACACTAGTGGCCATGCCCGGCGTCCTTCCAGATGGCGAACCCGTACCGGCCGACGGTTCGCTGCCCGCCAGCGCGACCCGCGAGGTCGGCGCGCGCGGATTCGGCGTGTACGTCCACGTGCCGTTCTGCGCGAGCCGCTGCGGCTACTGCGACTTCAACACGTACACCGCCGCCGAACTCGGTGGGGGCGCCACCCGCGAGGGGTACGCCGACACCGTCCTGGCCGAGCTCCGGCTCGCTGCCCGGGTGCTCGGCGACAACCCGCCCCCGCGGGTCGACACCGTCTTCGTGGGCGGGGGCACCCCCACCCTGCTGCCCGCCGACGACCTGGCCCGGATCCTGGACGCCGTCGACCGCGCCTGGGGGCTCGCTGCCGACGCCGAGGTGACCACCGAGGCCAACCCGGAGTCGGTCACGCCCGAGTCGCTCAAGGCGCTGCGGGCGGCCGGCTACACCCGGATCTCGCTGGGCATGCAGTCCGCCTCGCCCGGGGTGCTGGCGATCCTCGACCGCAAGCACAGCGCGGGCCGGGCCAGCGCCGCCGCCGCCGAGGCGCGCGACGCCGGGTTCGACCACGTGAACCTCGACCTGATCTACGGCACGCCGGGGGAGCGGGCCGAGGACTTCGCCCGCTCGCTGGACGAGGTGGTCGCCGCCGGTGCCGACCACGTCAGCGCGTACGCCCTGATCGTGGAGGACGGGACCCGGCTCGCCGCCCGGATGCGCCGCGGCGAGTTGCCGTACCCCGACGACGACGTGGCCGCCGACCGCTACCTGGCCGCGCAGGAGGCGCTCGGCGCGGCAGGTTTCTCCTGGTACGAGGTCTCCAACTGGGCCCGTACGCCCGCCGCCCGCTGCCGCCACAACCTGCTCTACTGGTCCGGCGGGGACTGGTGGGGGCTCGGGCCGGGCGCGCACAGCCACGTGGGCGGGGTGCGCTGGTGGAACGTCAAGCACCCGTCGACGTACGCGCAGCGCCTCGCGGAGGGACGGTCGCCCGGCCTGGCCCGCGAGGTGCTCACCGCCGACGAGGCGCACATGGAGGACGTGATGCTACGGCTGCGCCTCGCCAGCGGGCTGCCGCTCGACGTGCTGGACGACACGGGGCGGGCCGGCGCTGAGCGGGCGCACGCCGCCGGCCTGCTGGCCCCGGACGAGTACGCGGCCGGCCGCGCGGTGCTCACCCTGCGCGGCCGGCTACTCGCCGACGCTGTCGTACGGGACCTGCTGGCCTAGTCGACGGCCGGGTCGCATTCCGGCCGCGGCCGTACACCTGCCGGGCCGCACCACGGCCGGGCCGGACGTGGCGCGGGCGGTGCCCGAACCGGAACGGGGCGTGGCGCGTCCGCCGGTGCGCTGTCGGTGCCCGGGCCGACCGGGGGAGCGGTCGGCCAGGGGTCACTTGATGAAGCTCGCGGACATCGGATAGCGGTAACTGTTGCCCTCGTTGGCCCGCATGCCGGCGATCACGCCGAACACGATCTGGATCACCACGACGGCCACGCTGGGCAGGAAGAACAGGCACCAGCTGATGAACAGCAGCACGAAGGCGATGCCGGACCAGAGGAGCTGGAAGTTGAGCGCCGCGAGCGCGTGCGCCCGCGCGGCCGGGGACTGCTGCCCGCGCACCAGGTAGGCGATCAGCGGGGCGACGAAGCCGAGCGGCCCGAAGCTGATCAGCGCGCCGACCGCCCCGCCGAAGTGGGCGACCAGCGCCCAGGTCTTGTCCTCGTTGCCGGCGTAGCCGGCCGGCGGGCCGTAGCTGCCCCCGGTCGGATAGCCGGCGCCCGGCGGTGGATAGCCGCCTGGCGGGACGCCGCCGGGCGGAGGCGGGTAGCCGCCGGGCGGGGGATAGCCACCGGGCGGGGGATAGCCACCCGGCCCGGGTGCCCCGGACAGTGGTGCGGTGGGCTCGTTCTCAGCGGACGGGCCGGGAGTTGCCGGCGGCGGGGTCGGGTCCGGGCGGTCGCCCGGGTCGCCCGCGCCGGGAGGGCGAGGTGGTTCAGTCATGAACGTCACGGTAGGGGTCGCCGACAACGACGCGCCAGAGCGGCGCGGAGGGGCCACCTCGATCGATCCGTCGAGCGTCGCCGGACAGCCGCGGCCCTGACGCGGGCAGGACCCGCACCCGTGGTCCGTCCTTGATCATCGCGTTGGCGGGCCTGCCGACGTAGACTGGCACTCGCTACAGTCGAGTGCCAGGAACGCCGTGTGTGGCGCAGAACGCCGGCGGCCGATGCGCGTAGGAGGTGGGGAGGATGGGTCTCGACGACCGCAAGCTCGCCGTGCTCCGCGCCATTGTCGAGGACTACGTCGCCACGCAGGAGCCGGTCGGAAGCCGGGCGCTGGTCGAGCGACACCAGCTCGGTGTCTCCCCGGCGACGGTTCGCAACGACATGGCGGTGCTCGAGGAAGAGGGCTACATCCGGCAGCCGCACACCAGCGCCGGCCGGGTGCCCACCGACCGCGGCTACCGGCTCTTCGTGGACCGGCTGTCCCGGGTCAAGCCGCTCAGCCCGGCCGAGCGCCGGGCCATCGAGCGTTTCCTGCTCGGCGCCGTCGACCTGGACGACGTGGTGCACCGCACCGTCCGGCTGCTGGCCCAGCTGACCCGGCAGGTCGCCGTCGTGCAGTACCCGAGCCTGGCCCGGTCGTCCGTCCGGCACCTGGAGCTGGTGCCGATCTCCACCACCCGGCTGATGCTGGTCATGATCGCCGACACCGGGCGGGTCGAGCAGCGACTCGTGGAGATGCCGGGGCCGATCCCGGCGGACGACGTCACCGACCTGCGACGGCTGGTCAACGAGAAGCTGGTCGACACGCGGCTGTCGGAGACACCCCCGCTGGTGCAGGCGCTGGTCGACGAGGTCAGCCCCGACCTGCGTCCGGCCATGGCCACCCTCTCCAGCGTGCTGCTGGAGACGCTGGTCGAGCGGCACGAGGAGCGGATCGCGCTGGCCGGCACGGCCAACCTGACCCGCGGCGGGCTGCTCGACTTCCAGGGCTCGCTACGCCCGATCCTCGAGGCTCTCGAGGAGGAGGTGGTTCTGCTGAAGCTGATCGGCGAGGTCGAGGAGAGCTCGATGCGGGTGCGCATCGGCGACGAGAACGAGATCGACAATCTCCGCGCCGCCTCGGTGGTGAGCACCGGCTACGGCCCGGGTTCGACGATCGTGGGTGGCCTCGGCGTGCTCGGGCCGACCCGGATGGACTACCCCAGCACCATCGCCACGGTGCGCGCCGTGGCACGCTACGTGGGCGATCTGCTGGCCCAGAACTAGGCAGTACCGTCCGGCCGGATCCGGTCGGCGGCCGGCGCAACGCAAACGAACATGAGGACACGGAACGCAGTGGCCAGGGACTACTACGGCATTCTCGGCGTGAGCCGGGACGCCTCCGACGACGAGATCAAGCGCGCCTACCGCAAGCTCGCGCGCCAGTTCCACCCGGATGTCAATCCGGACCCGGAGGCACAGGAGAAGTTCAAGGACATCAACGCCGCGTACGAGGTCCTCTCGGACGACCGGAAACGGCAGATCGTCGATCTCGGCGGCGACCCCCTCGCGCCTGGGGGCGGCGGCGCCGGTGGCCCGGGTGGTGCCGGTGGGGCGGGCCCGTTCGTCGGCTTCCAGGACATCATGGACGCCTTCTTCGGCGGTGCCGCCGGCGGATCGCGGGGGCCTCGGCCACGTACCCGGCCGGGCGCCGACGCGATCCTGCGGCTGGAGTTGGACCTGCACGAGACGGCGTTCGGCGTCGAGGCGCCGATCACCGTCGACACCGCAGTCCTCTGCACCACCTGCTCGGGCGCCGGCACTGCGGCGGGCACCCACCTCGCCACCTGTGAGGCATGCGGTGGCCGCGGCGAGGTGCAGTCCGTACAGCGCACCTTTCTCGGCCAGGTGGTCTCCGCCCGGCCGTGCACCGTCTGCCAGGGCTACGGCACGACCGTCCCGCACCCCTGCCCGACCTGCGCGGGTGACGGCCGGGTGCGTACCCGCCGCTCGCTGACCGTGAAGATCCCGGCGGGCGTCGAGGACGGCATGCGGATCCGCCTCGCCCAGCAGGGCGAGGTCGGCCCCGGCGGCGGCACCGCCGGTGACCTCTACGTGGAGATCCACGAGCGTCCCCACGACGTCTACTCCCGCAAGGGCGACGACCTGCACTGCCGGGTCACCGTGCCGATGACCGCGGCGGCGCTCGGCACCCGGCTGATCATCAAGACGCTGGACAGCGAGGAAACCGTCGACGTCAAGGCCGGTACCCAGCCGGGCAGCACGCTGCGGCTACGCGCCCGCGGCGTGCCGCACCTGCGCGGCACCGGCCGGGGCGACCTCTACGTGCACCTCGACGTGCGTACGCCCAGCAAGCTCGACCCCGAACAGGAGCGGATGCTGCGGGAGTTCGCGAAGACCCGGGGCGAGGAGGTCGCCGAGCTGAGCAAGCAGGGTGGCTTCTTCTCCCGGATGCGCGACGCCTTCAACGGTCACGTCTGACGCTTCGGCCGGCCCCCGTCCGGGCACGGTCGGGCGCCGGCGGGGTCTGGGACGCCCGGCCGGCCTGGCGGTGCGTCCCCTCCGTCAGCCGGCCGGGGCTGAGCCGGCCGGCTGGCCGTTCCGGCCGATGCCGGGGCGGTTAGCCTGTTGACCGTGTCCGCCCCGCTCTTCCTCATCGAGTCGCTGCCCACCGCCGACACGCTGACCCTCGACGGCCCCGAGGGCCACCACGCGGCCACCGTGCAGCGGCTGCGGGTGGGCGAGGAACTACTGCTCGCCGACGGCGAGGGCGGCACCGCCACCGCCGTGGTCACGGCCGTCGGCCGGGGCAGCCTGGAACTCGACGTGACCTCCCGGGGGTACGTCGACGCGTCCGTCCCGCGACTGGTCGTGGTGCAGGGGATCGCCAAGGGGGACCGGGGCGAGTTGGCGGTGCAGGCGATGACCGAGGTCGGGGTGGACGAGATCGTGCCCTGGGCGGCGTCCCGCTCGGTGGCGCAGTGGCGCGGTGACCGGGGCGTACGGGCGCGGGAGAAGTGGGTCGCGACCGCCCGGGAGGCGGCCAAGCAGGCCCGGCGTTCGTGGCTGCCGGTGGTGACCGGGTCCCCGGACGAGTCGACCAACCAGGTCGCCCGGCGCATCGGCGGGTCCGCCGCCGCGTTCGTGTTGCACGAGGAGGCCGACGAGCGGCTCAGCACCGTGGACCTTCCCGACGCCGGCGAGATCGTGCTGGTGGTCGGCCCGGAGGGCGGCATCGCCCCGGCCGAGGTGGACGCGTTCGCCGCCGCCGGTGCCCGCCCCGTACGCCTCGGCCCCTCCGTGCTGCGCACCTCGACGGCCGGGGTCGCCGCCCTCGTCGTCCTCGCCACCCGCCTCTCCCGCTGGTGACACCCGCGCCCTGAGCCGGGGCGGGAGTCAGCTGCGCAGGTAGGAGGCGCCGTTCAGATCGACGATGGTGCCCGTCGCCCACTCGGCCTCCGGAGAGGCGAGCCAGTGCACCGCGGCGGCGATCTCCTCGGGGCGGGCGACCCGGTTGAAGGGGCTCTGCGCCCGTACCGCCACGCCGCGCTCAGCCTTCAGGTGCTCGTTGGTCATGTCGGTCTCCACGAAGCCGGGCGCGACCGTGGCCACCGCGATGCCGTACGGCGCGAGCGCCACGGCCAGCGACTGACCCGCCGCGTTCAAGCCCGCCTTGCTCGCCCCGTACGCCGGGTTCGCCGGCTCACCGCGGAACGCGCCCCGGGAGGAGACGTTGACGATCCGGCCGCCCCGGTCGCGCATGTGCTGGGCGGCGCACCAGGCGGCGTTGGCCGCGCCGAACAGGTTCGTGTCCAGCACCTCACGCCAGCGCTGCCGCCACTGCTCGTAGGTGCTCTCGAAGACCGGGTGCGGCGGGTCGGCGGGTCCGAAGGTGCCCGCGTTGTTGACCAGCACGTCCAGCCCGCCGAGCAGGCCCGCCGCCTCGTCCACCATCGCCCGGACCGCGTCCGGGTCGGCGAGGTCGGCCCGCACCACCACGTGTCCCTCGCCGGGCAGTTGCGCCCGCAGCTCCTCGGCCAGCTCCGCGGAGTCCCGGTGGTGGATCGCCACCCGGTCACCGCCGGCCGCGAAGGCCTTCACCACCGCCCGCCCGATGCCGCGCGAGCCCCCCGTCACCAGTACCGCCCGTGAAGTCACGCGGCCATCCTGCCGCACCTGCCGCCGGGGGCGAGAAGCGGTCCTTCCCATAGCAGAGGCATTGACACCGGGCCCTTCCTTACACTGCCCGGATGGGATCAGACTGCCTGTTCTGCCGCATCGTCGCCGGGGAGATCCCGGCCACCGTCGTCCGGGAGACCCCCGACACCCTCGCCTTCCGCGACATCAACCCGAAGGCGCCGGTGCACGTGCTGGTGATCCCCAAGGAGCACTACGCCGATGTCGCGACGCTCGCCCAGGGCGACCCGGCGCTCGCCGGTGAGGTGCTCGCCACGGCGGCCGCGATCGCCGACGACGAGGGCCTGCTCGGTGACGGTTTCCGGCTGATGTTCAACACCGGGGCGTACGGCGGCCAGGAGGTCTTCCACGTGCACGCGCATCTGTTCGGTGGGGCGCCGCTCGGCCCGATGCTCGCCCGGGACCTGGTATGAGCGAGGTGACGGACCGGCTGGAGCGGCTGGTGCGCCAGACGCAGGCGCACCTCCGGATTCCGGCGGTCTCGACGGCTCTGCACCGGGCCGACCGGCCGCTGTGGACCTGCACGGTCGGCGGTACGGGCAACGACAGCCCGCTCGGGCCCCGGACGCAGTTCCGGATCGGTTCGGTCACCAAGACGTTCACCGCCGTGCTGACGCTCCAGTGCCGGGACGACGGGCTGCTCGACCTGGACGACCCGGTGGGCCGGCACCTCGACCTGCCCGCGCACGGCGAGTTGACCGTACGCCGGCTGCTGTCGCACACCGCCGGTCTGCAACGCGAGCCGTACGGCGACGTGTGGGACACGCTGCGCGCGCCCGACACCGAGCAGCTCCTGGCCGACCTGGCCCGGGCGGAACGGGTGCTGCCGTCGGGCCGCCGCTACCACTACTCGAACCTCGGCATGGCGCTGCTCGGGCAGTTGGTCGGTCGGCTGCGCGGGGGAACCTGGGCCGAGGTGCTCAGCGACCGGGTGCTGCTGCCGTTGGGGCTCACCGACACCACGATGAGTCCGGGGCCGGCGGCCGCCACCGGTTTCCTGGTCGACGCGTACTCGGACGAGGCACACCCGGAGCCGCCGACCGACTTCGGTGCCGTGGGGCCGGCCGCCCAGCTCTGGAGCACCGCCGGGGACATGGCGCGCTGGGCAGCCTTCCTGGCCGATCCGGCCGCGGTCGAGTCGGCCGGTACGGTGCTCGCCGCGGCCACGCTCGACGAGATGCGCTGGCCGGTGACGGTGACCGACGAGAACCTCTGGGCCGGGGGCTTCGGGCTGGGCCTGATCCTGGTGCCCCAGGGCGATCGGGTGATGCACGTGGGGCACGACGGCGCGATGCCGGGTTTCCTGGCCGGCGTCTACGGCCGGCGCGGCGGGGCGGGCACTCCCGGTGCGATGGGCTGCGCCGTCCTCGTCTCGTCCGGCAGCGCCTCCGAAGCCCTCGACCTGCCGCACCGGCTGCTCGCCGCCGCGGTCGAGGACGATCCGGCGGAGATCGAGCCGTGGCGGCCGGGCCCGCCCGCTCCGGCGCCGCTGCGCGGCATGCTCGGCCGCTGGTGGGGCGAGGGCTACGAGTACGTCTTCTCCTGGCACGACGGGTCGCTGCGGGCCCGCGGCGCCGGTGATCCGCCCGCCAAGCCGCCGGCGGTCTTCGCGCCACTGCCCGACCAGCCGGACGTGTTCCGGACGGTCTCCGGCCGGGAGGTCGGTGAGCTGCTGCGGCTGAGCCGGGACGAACGGGGGACGGTGGTGCGGATGCACTGGGCCACCTACCGGTTCACCCGCAACCAGGAGACGTTCGACCGGTTCGACTTCCGCGCCGGGAACTGACCGGCGGGCGGCGCAGGGCGGTTTCGTCCCGTCCTGCGCCGCTTTGGCTTCTTCGCGGCCTTTGTCGCTGTTGGTAGGCCGTGTGCGTGCCACCTCAGTGCGGGGAAATGCGCACGATGCCGCCGGTGTTGAACCGATACGATGGGTTGAACGTCCGTACGCCGCGCCACCAGGTCCGGCGCCGAGATCGAGAGCAGGTGGCACAGGGCCCTTCGGCCCGATCTATGACCGGCACCCCACCTCCCGACCCGCCCCAGGTGCAGACCCGGATCACCGTCCCCGATCCGAAGATCATGGTCAACCTGCTCGGTGCGGGTGACGAGATTCTGCGACTCGTCGAACGCTCGGTCAACAGTGACGTGCACGTCCGGGGTAACGAGATCACCATCTCCGGTGCGCCCGCGGACAACGCCCTCGCCGAGCGCCTCTTCACCGAGCTGCTCGAACTCATCGAGAAAGGCGAGACCCTGACCACTGACGCCGTCAGGCGTACCGTCGGCATGCTCGAGCAGGGCACCGCCGAGCGGCCCGCCGACGTTCTGACGCTGAACATCCTCTCCCGGCGCGGTCGCACCATCCGCCCCAAGACCCTTGGGCAGAAGCGCTACGTCGACGCCATCGACTCGCACACCATCGTCTTCGGCATCGGCCCCGCCGGCACCGGCAAGACCTACCTGGCGATGGCGAAGGCCGTCCAGGCCCTTCAGGCCAAGCAGGTCAACCGGATCATCCTCACCCGGCCGGCGGTCGAGGCGGGGGAGCGGCTGGGCTTCCTGCCCGGCACGCTGAACGAGAAGATCGACCCCTACCTGCGCCCGCTGTACGACGCGCTGCACGACATGCTCGACCCGGACTCGATCCCGAAGCTGATGGCCGCCGGCACGATCGAGGTGGCGCCGTTGGCGTACATGCGCGGTCGGACGCTCAACGACGCGTTCATCATCCTCGACGAGGCGCAGAACACCACGCCCGAGCAGATGAAGATGTTCCTCACCCGGCTCGGCTTCAATTCCAAGATCGTCGTCACCGGCGACGTGACCCAGGTCGACCTGCCGGGCGGGACGACCAGCGGTCTGCGCGTGGTACGGGAGATCCTCGCGAACGTGGAAGACGTCCACTTCGCCCAGTTGTCCAGCTCCGACGTGGTTCGGCACCGGCTGGTCGGCGAGATCGTCGACGCGTACGCCCGCTGGGACGCCGAGCGGGAGAACCAGCAGGCACAGGGCGTGCACGCCGTACCGGGGCGGACCGCCCAGGGTGGCGGCCGGTCCGGTCGCCGCCGCTAGATCAGGGGAAACAGTTGTCCATCGAGATCGCCAACGAGTCCGGTGTCGAGGTCGACACCGACGCCGTGCTCGCCGTCGCCCGGCACGCCCTCGACGAGATGGGGGTCAACCCACTCGCCGAACTCTCCGTGCTGCTGGTCGACGTCGACTACATGACCGAGCTCAACCACCGCTGGATGGGCGGCGACGGGCCGACCGACGTGCTCGCCTTCCCCATGGACGAGGGCAGCGTCGACCACGGCCCGGGCGAGAGCGCCCCGGCCGGCGGTGAGCCGGCCCTCCTCGGCGACATCGTGCTCTGCCCCGATGTCGCGGCCAAACAGGCGGCGACCGCGGGTCACTCGACCGCCGACGAGCTGCACCTGCTGACCGTGCACGGGGTGCTGCACCTGCTCGGGTACGACCACGCGGAACCGGAGGAGGAGCGGGAGATGTTCGCGCTCCAGGCCCGACTGCTGTCCAGCTGGCGGTCGAGCCGGTCACAGTGATGTCCGCCCAAGGCACCACAGCCGCAGCCGGCCTGCCGGACATGCAGCTGCTCGTCTTCGCCGCCGGGCTGGTGGTGCTCGCCGGGCTGATCGCGATGACCGAGGCGGCGCTCGCCGCGGTCTCGCCGGCGCGGGCCGCCGAACTGGCCCGTGACGGCGCTCGCGGCGCGCGTACGTTGCAGGCCGTCGCCGGTGACGTGGTCCGGCACCTCAACCTGCTTCTGCTGCTGCGGTTGCTCGCCGAGCTGACCGCCACCACGCTGGTGGCGCTGGTCGCGGTGGACACCTTCGGCGCGGGCTGGCGGGCGGCGCTCGTCACCGCCGGCGCGATGACCGTGGTCAGCTTCGTGGTGGTCGGGGTGGCCCCGCGGACGCTCGGCCGGCAGCACGCCTACGTGGTCGGCCGGGCGGTGGCCCCACTGGTCCGCTGGCTGGGACGTGCGCTCAATCCGCTCGCCTCGTTGCTGATCCTGATCGGCAACGCGGTGACGCCCGGGCGCGGCTTCCGGGAGGGCCCGTTCGCGACCCAGATCGAGCTGCGCGAGCTGGTCGACCTCGCCGAGCAGCGCGGTGTGGTGGAGCACGGCGAGCGGCAGATGATCCATTCGGTCTTCGCGCTCGGCGACACCATCGCCCGTGAGGTGATGGTGCCCCGTACGGAGATGGTGTGGATAGAGGGGAGCAAGACGCTCTCGCAGGCGCTCGCGCTCTTCCTCCGCTCGGGCTTCTCCCGGATCCCGGTGATCGGCGAGAGCGTCGACGACGTGCTCGGCGTGCTCTACCTCAAGGACCTGATCCGACGGGTGCGCGGCGGCGATCCGGCCGCCGAGCAGCTGCCGGTCTCGGAGCTGATGCGCCCGGCGACCTTCGTGCCGGAGTCGAAGCCCGTCGACGACCTGCTCTCCGAGATGCAGGCGGCCCGCAACCACCTGGTGATCGTCGTCGACGAGTACGGCGGCACCGGCGGCCTGGTCACCATCGAGGACATCCTCGAGGAGATCGTCGGGGAGATCACCGACGAGTACGATGTCGAGCGCCCGCCGGTCGAGCGGCTGGAGGACGGGTCGGTGCGGGTCACCGCCCGGCTCCCCGTGGAGGACCTGGGCGAGCTGTTCGACATCGAGTTGCCCACCGACGAGGTGGAGACGGTCGGCGGCCTGCTGGCCCAGTCGCTGGGTCGGGTGCCGATCCCGGGGGCCCGGGTCGAGGTGGCCGGCCTGCGGCTGGTCGCCGAGGGCACCACCGGCCGACGCAACCGGATCGACACCGTGCTCGTCAGCCGGGTCGAACCGACAGACGAGCAGGAGAATCCGGGCCGCGGCGAGCGAGCCGAGTCCCGGGGCAATCAGAACCGAGTCGAGGAGAGGCAACCCGCCGATGCCTGAGTCGCCCACCGTGCCCGCGGCGCGGCCGACCCCGTCCGCCGTGCCGGAGCTGAGCGCCGAGGACGCCAAGCTGGTCGTCCTGGCCCGGGGGGCCCGTGGCCGGGTGGGAGCCGTGGAAGGCGCGGCGGTCCGCGACCAGGACGGCCGGACGTACGCGGCCGTCAGCGTGGCGCTGCCCTCGCTGACGCTCACCGCGCTTCAACTCGCGGTCGCCTCGGCGGTGGCCGCCGGCGCGACCCGGTTGGAGGCCGCGGTGGTGGTGACCGAAGCCTCGACGCTGGACGGCGCCGGGCACGCCGCGGTCCGCGACCTGGCCGCGGACGCGCCGATCCACGTGGCCGCGCCGGACGGCACGGTCCTCGGCACGGTGGTCCAGTGAGCGAGCGCACCATCGGGCACGACAGTGAATCACCGGAGCGTGTCGCCTTCGTCGGCGAGCGAACCGGCAGCAACGGCATCCGGGCGCTGCGCGCCCGCGAACAGCGGAACGGGGCGGTGGCGTGAACGCGACGGGCGTACGAGACCCGGAGGAGCGTCCCTACCGGGCCGGCTTCGCGTGCTTCGTGGGACGACCGAACGCCGGTAAGTCGACCCTGACCAACGCGATCGTCGGCCAGAAGATCGCGATCACCTCGAGCAAGCCGCAGACCACCCGGCACGTGATCCGGGCCGTACTGCACCGGCCGGACTCGCAGCTCGTCCTCGTCGACACCCCGGGCCTGCACCGTCCCCGTACGCTGCTCGGCGAGCGGCTCAACGACCTGGTCCGCCAGACCTGGAGCGAGGTCGACGTCATCGGGCTCTGCATCCCGGCCGACGAGGCGATCGGGCGGGGTGACCGGTTCATCAGCGGCGAGCTGGCCGAGCTGAAGGCGACCGTGCTGGCCGTGGTCACCAAGACCGACCTCGTGGATCGCAAGCGTCTCGCCGAGCAGTTGCTCGCGGTCAGCGAGCTGGGCGAGTTCGCGGCCGTGGTGCCGGTGAGCGCCGTCTCCGGTCACCAGGTCGACACCCTGGTCGACGTGATGACCGGATACCTGCCCGTGTCCCCGCAGCTCTACCCGGACGACATGCTCACCGACGACCCGGAGCAGGTGCTCGTCGCGGAGCTGATCCGGGAGGCGGCGCTGGAGGGGGTGCGTGACGAGCTGCCGCACTCCATCGCGGTGGTGGTGGAGGAGATGATCCCCGAGGGGCAGCTTGTCCGGATCTTCGCCGACCTGTACGTCGAGCGTCCCAGCCAGAAGGCGATTGTGATCGGTCACCGGGGCAGCCGGCTCAAGGAGGTCGGCACCAACGCCCGCCGGCAGATCGAGGAGCTGCTGGGCACCCGGATCTTCCTGGACCTGCACGTACGGGTGGCGAAGGACTGGCAGCGCGACCCGAAGCAGCTGCGCAAGCTCGGCTTCTGAGCGTTTCGTTCAGCGCCCGTGCTCAACGTCAACGATCAGCCGGACGGCCGCGCCGTCCGGCTGATCAGCATCGGTCGAAAGCCGACCAGATATCGGCTGGACGGGGCGATGCCTTGATCCGACTCGGTCGAGCGTATGGGGAGTTTCACCTCCGAGCGGGGTGTGCTGCCGTTTGCCGGCGACACGGCGGAGGGTAGGAGGCATCCGTCGCGCCCCCAAGACAGATGCAGGCTGATGCGAAACAGATACCTTGACCTGCTCCGCTTCCTCGCCATCGTTCGAGTCGTCGTCTACCACGTCACCGGCCTCGCCTCGCTGACCCTGGTCTTCCCGGCGATGTCGGTGATGTTCGCGCTGGCCGGCTCGCTGATGGCCGCCTCGCTGGACCGGTCCGGCCCGACGGCGGTGCTGCGCCGTCTGCGCCGCCTGCTGCCGTCGCTCTGGGTGCTGGCCGCTGTCTTCGTGCCGGCGATGCTGCTCACCGGGCTGCCACTGACACCACGTGTGCTGCTCTGGCTCTTCCCGGTCTCGGATCCGCCCGCCAACGGCTGGGGGGCGTTGGCGCTGAGCCCGATCTGGTATCTGCGCGACTACCTGTGGTTCGTCTTCGCATCGCCGATCGCGCTCTGGCTGTTCCGTCGGGCCCCGCTGCCGACCCTGCTGGCCCCGTACGTGCTGCTCGTGGTGATCGAGTCGGGGATCTGGCCGAACGCGCCCGGCCCGTTCCGGGAGTTCGGCCTCTACTTCGGCGCCTGGATGCTGGGGTTCGCGCACCACGCGGGCATGCTGCGCCGGCTCGCCAACCGGCTGCTCGTGCCGGCCGTGTTGCTGCTCGCCGCGGCCGGTGGCGCGTGGATCTTCACGCATCCCGGCCCCCGTGGCTTCGACCTCAACGACAACCACCTCGGCAACGCCCTCTGGTCGCTCGCGTTCATCCTGGTCGTGCTCGGCCGGGGGCCGTCCGGCGCGGCGTGGGTCGACCGCAACGCCCTCTTCGGGCGGGTGGTGACCGTGCTGAACCGGCGGGCGCTGACGATCTACCTCTGGCACATGCCATTCGTGGTCGGGCTCACCCCGCTGTTCGACGGGGTGGGCTGGTCGCACGAGGATCCGCGCGGGCTGGCGATCCGGGTGGTGCTGGTCTTCGCCCTGGTCGGCGTGGTGACGCTCGCCGTGGGATGGGTGGAGGACATCGCGGCCCGGCGGCGGCCGGAACTGCTTCCGGGCGGCCGCCGGGCGTCGACCCGTACCGGACCGCCGTCGTCGTCGACCGGCAACCGGGTGCCCGCGCAGCGCGGCGCCCCGGAGTCGGCGACGGCGGAGGTCACCGCTGGCTGACGTTGAGGTCGCCGCTGCGGGTGCTCACGTCGAGTACCAGCTCGGCAGTCGGGTCGTCGGTGACCGTGACGTGCTCGTCGCCGGAACTGGCGTTGGCCCGGACCTGGTACGGGCCGGGAGGTACGACGAGACTGACCTCGCCGCTGCTCGCGTGCGCCCGGACCGAGGCCGCCTTCTCCATCTCGAGGGTCACATTTCCGGACCTCGCTTCGGCGTCCACCTCGCCCTGTAGCCGGCGGGCCGCGATGTTGCCGGAGGAGGCGCGCAGGGTGAGCGGACCGTTGGCCTCGGACACCTCGATGTCGCCGGAACTGGCCTCCAGCCGTACCGGGCCGGTGGCGCCGGTGAGGTGGACGTCCCCCGAGCGGACCTGCAACTCCACCGCCCCGACCCGGGTCAGTTCGACGTCGCCGGAGCTGCTCTCGCCCCGAACGGCGACACCCTCGGGGGCGGTCACCTCGTACGAAACGGTGCACCGGGCCCCGCAGTCGGTGTCCAGCACCAGTTCGCCGCCCTTGATCTCGTACTTCGCCTTCGGCTCGGCGCCCTGGTAGCGCACCACCCGCTTGATCCGTACCTCGGACGCCGTGCCGGTGGCCCGTACGACCACGTCACCCGAGCCGGGCAGCACCCGGATCGTGGTGATCCGGGCCGTCTCGGTGTTGTCGAAGTCAAGGCGCCGGTACGACAGGTTGTCACACCCGGTGAGGAGGATCAGGGTGGCGGCGGCACCGAGCGCGACAGGGGCGACGGTACGGCGGCGGCCGGGGTGAGCGGAGCCGCCGGAAGGCTGAGCGGTCATGGCGAGCACGCTACGGCCGGTACCACCCGACACGCATCGGGGATCCGTCGTCGCAGCACCCCGAAGGAACCCTGATTTCGCACCCCGAGGGAGAATGGCCCGATGACCGGGTACCGCCGACAGCTCTACCGCGACGACGCGGTGGTGCTGCGTGTGCAGAAGCTCGGCGAGTCCGATCGGATCATCACGCTGCTCACCCGACGGCACGGCCGGATCCGCGCGGTGGCCCGGGGGGTGCGGCGCACCACCAGCAAGTTCGGTGCCCGGCTGGAGCCGTTCGGGCACGTGGACCTCCAGCTCGCCGGGGACCCGAAGGGCAACCAGGGCAGCTCGCTGCACACGGTGAGTCAGGTCGAGGGGATCGACCTCTACGGCAAGCGGTTCCTCGGCGACTACCCGCGTTACACCGCGGCCAGCGCCATCGCCGAGACGGCCGAGCGGCTCACCCCGGTCGAGCGGGAGCCCTCGCTGCGCCTGTTCCAGCTCACCATCGGCGCCCTGCGCGCGCTCGCCGAGGGCAGCCACGCCACCACCCTCGTGCTCGACGCGTACCTGCTGCGGGGGATGACCCTGGCCGGCTGGGCGCCGGCGCTCGTCGCCTGCGCCGTCTGCGGCACCCCCGGGCGGCATCGGGCCTTCTCCGTACCGGCCGGTGGCATCGTGTGCCCGGACTGCCGGCCGCCCGGCGCGGCCCATCCGGCGCCGGCCACCATCGATCTGATGTTCGCGCTGAGTAGTGGCGACTGGCGGGTCGCCGACGCCACCGAGGCCGGGGTACGCCGGGAGTGCAGCGGTCTGGTCGCGGCACACCTGCAGTGGCACCTGGAACGCGCGCTACGCTCGCTCCCGCTGGTGGACCGGGGTGCGCCGGCACCTGGCGCCGATAGCGTGAACAGGGAGTAGCAGGTGATTCGATCTTTGCGGGCCGGTCGGCGCGAGCCGACGCCACCCACACCGCACCCGTCCGGTGCGCGTCCGCCCGCGCTGCCGGCGGACGCGGTGCCCCGGCACGTGGCGGTGGTGATGGACGGCAACGGTCGGTGGGCCAAGGAGCGTGGGCTGCCGCGCACCAAGGGCCACGAGGCGGGGGAGTTTTCCCTCTTCGACACGATCGAGGGCGCCATCGAGATGGGCATCCCCTACCTGTCGGCGTACGCCTTCTCCACGGAGAACTGGCGGCGGTCGCCGGAAGAGGTCCGTTTCCTGATGGGCTTCAACCGTGACGTGATCCGCCGCCGCCGTGACCAACTGGTCGACCTCGGCGTACGGGTGGTCTGGTCGGGCCGGGAGGGGCGGCTCTGGAAGAGCGTCATCTCCGAGCTGCAGACCGCCGAGGAGATGTCCCGCCACAACTCGACGCTCACCCTTCAGTTCTGCGTGAACTACGGCGGGCAGGCGGAGATCGCCGACGCGGCGGCGGCGATCGCTCGTGAGGTGGCCGCCGGCCGGCTCGACCCGTCCAAGGTCAACGAGAAGACCGTGGCGAAGTACCTCTACCACCCGGAGGTCCCCGAGGTGGACCTCTTCCTCCGCCCGTCCGGGGAGCAGCGAACCTCCAACTTCATGCTCTGGCAGAGCGCGTACGCCGAGCTGATCTATCTCGACACGCTCTGGCCGGACTTCGACCGCCGGCACCTCTGGTACGCCTGTGAGCTCTACGCGCAGCGGGACCGGCGCTTCGGCGGTGCGCTGCCCAACCCGGTCGCCCCGCCCGCGCAGGGCTGAGCCTCACCGTCCCGGGCCGGCCACCGGGAGGCTTACTTCGCCGTCACGCTGGGTATCTGTCTTCTCAGCAGCCACTGACGGAGGTGAACCCACATGATCCTTAAGCGAATAGTCCAGTGGGCGCTGATGGCGGTCGCCGTTCCGGTGGCGGCAGCCGGCGCGCGTCAGCTCAGCCGGAAGATGGAGGCCCGTCGCGGCCCCTCCGGGGTCACCCGCCTGCTCAACAAGGGCGCGGACCACCTACGGCCGCAGAAGGCCAAGCGCCGCCGCTTCTGGTGACCGCCGCCTAGGATCGGAGGCGCGGGGCGTGTCGCGGGGGTGCGCCCCCGACGCGGGGGTGGTCATGCGGGATCTCCGGTACGAGATGACGGCCGCGCTGGCCGTCGCGGACCTGGTCGACGCCGCACAGCGGGAACGGGTCGCGGACATCTGCGCCGACGTCGCCGAGCGTTACTGCGCCGAACTCGGTCACACCCCGGCCATCCGTTCCGGTGAGATCGGCGAACTGGCCCAGGGGGAGCCGGCCGCGGGTTGGGCGCCCACGCCGGCGGAGGAGACGCAGCGCGCCTGGTGACGCCCGGGCCCCCGTCGGTTTGCCGTCTGGTGGGAGCCTGCCGGCTTGGGCGCCTTCCGTTCCCGACGTGGCTGCCGGAGGCAGGTCTCTCCCTGAGCCTGATACCTCAGAGGCATATTTATGCCTCTGAGGTATCAGCGGAGTGTCTGAGAAGGCTCGCTCGTGGCGCGAGGCGAGCGCTACTCGTTCGAAGAGGTCCCTCTCCTCGCCGCGTCGCAGGAATCGCGGCCGGACGAGGCCGCGCTGGTCATGCCTCCACTTCGGACCCGTCGCCCGCCCAGAGGGTGTGGAACGTGCCTGCCCGGTCGACCCGGTGATACGTGTGCGCTCCGAAGTTGTCCCGCAGGCCCTGGATCAGCGCGGCCGGTAGCCGCTCCGCACGCAGCGCGTCGAAGTAGGCCAGCGACGAGGAGAACGCCGGAGCGGGCACCCCGGCCCGGGCCGCTTCGGCCACGACCCGGCGCCAGCTCGGCACGCCCGCGCTGACCGCCTCGGCGAAGTACGGCGCCACCAGCAGCGTGGGCAGGTCGGGCTGCTCGTCGTACGCCTCGCGGATGCGGTCCAGGAACCGGGCCCGGATGATGCAGCCGCCCCGCCAGATGGTGGCGGTGCCACCCAGGTCGATGTTCCAGTCGTACTCGCGGCTGCCCGCTCTGATGTGGTCGAAGCCTTGCGCGTAAGCGACGATCTTGGAGGCCAGCAACGCCCGGCGGACGTCCTCGACGAACGTGTCCCGGTCGTCGACCTTCAGTTTCGCGCCGCCGCCGGGGAACGCCCGGCGGGCCGCCTCACGCTGGTCGGCGTGCCCGGAGAGCGAACGCGCGAACGTCGCCTCGGCGATGCCGGTGATCGGGATGCCCAGGTCGAGCGCGCTCTGCACCGTCCACCGGCCGGTGCCCTTCTGTTCCGCCTGGTCGCGTACGAGGTCGACGAACGGGCGGCCGGTGCCGGCGTCGGTGTGCGCCAGCACGTCCCCGGTGATCTCGATGAGGAAGGACTCCAACTCCCCGCGGTTCCAGTCCCGGAAGATTTCCGCGAGCTCCGCCGGCTCGGCGCCCAGACCGGCCCGCAGCAGGTCGTACGCCTCGGCGATGAGCTGCATGTCGGCGTACTCGATGCCGTTGTGCACCATCTTCACGAAGTGGCCGGCACCGTCCGGGCCGATGTGCCGGCAGCACGGCACCCCGTCGACCTGGGCGGCGATCTTCTCGAAGATCGGCCCGAGCCTCTGGTACGACTCCTCGGAGCCGCCGGGCATGATGCTCGGCCCGTGCAGCGCACCCTCCTCGCCGCCCGACACGCCGGTGCCGACGAAGTGCAGCCCATGCTGCCGCAGCGCCGCCTCCCGGCGTTGGGTGTCCGCGAAGTGCGCGTTCCCGCAGTCCACCACGATGTCGCCCGGCTCCAGCAGGGTGGCCAGCTCGTCGATGACGGCGTCGGTCGGTCCGCCGGCCTTGACCATGACGATCACCGCGCGGGGGCGCTCCAGCGCCGCGACGAAGTCGGCCATCGACTCGGTGGCCACGAACGTGCCCTCGCCGCCGTGTTCGGCGATGAGGCTTCGGGTGCGCTCCGGCGTGCGGTTGTGCACCGCCACCCGGAACCCGTTGCGGGCCAGGTTGCGGGCCAGGTTGCGACCCATCACCGCGAGCCCGGTAACGCCGATCTGCGCCTTCGCCTGCTCGGCCATGCGCCGCCACCTCTCACCGTCGCTCTTCGCGTTTCGAACTTATCGCGAGCGACGTCGACGGGTACTGGCGATCGTGATCCCGTCACCGTGGGTAGGGGAGTGCGCGTACGCCCGGGGGTGGATAGCCTCAGCCCATGCGCTGATGACGCCCAGTTCCGAGCCGGCCCGCCGCCGCCGTGCCACCCGGTCAGCCGATCAGGGGACGGAAGGTCCCGAGCACGATGCTGGTGGTGAGGGCCGCCGCGGCCAGCGCCACCGCACCGACCACGAGCCACGTGTCGGCGGCGGTGAACCGTTGGCGGCGGGCGACCGTACGCGGAATGCCGGCGTCGAACCCTCGCGCGTCCATCGCGACGGCGAGCCGGGTGCCCCGCCGGATCGCCCCGACCAGCAGGGCGAACGCGGTCGACACGAAGAGCCGCAGCTTCGCCACCGGGTTGCCTCCGGCGTCCACCCCGCGTGCCCGGCGGGCCATGCTGATCGCCTGCCACTCCTGCCCGAGCAGCGGCACGAGGCGGAACGCGGCCAGCGCGCCGACGGCGAACCGGGCCGGTGCCTTCGCGTTCTGGATCAGCGCGTCGGCCAGGTCCGTCGGGTCGGTGGTGGCGAACACGATCACGCCGGGCAGCGCCACCGCGAACATCCGCAGCACCAGGCCGAGCGCGGTCAGCAGCACGCCCGAGGTGACCACGACCGGGCCCGCCTCGAACAGCAGCCGGCCGGAGCGGTCGGCCGCGAAGAGCACCAGGGTGACCACGATGCCGACCGCGCTCACCAGCAGCGGCCAGGCGCGGTGGGCCAGCACCCGGTAGCGGATGCCGAAGAGCGGCAACGCCACCAGTTCGACAGCGATGGCGATCGCCGGGGCTACCGGGTCGAGCGTGGCGACGAGGACGAAGGAGAAGAGCAGTGCGGCGGCGAGTTTGGCCACCGGGTTGCGCCGGGCCAGCGGCGCCCCGGGGACGGCGACCGGTTCGAGGTTGATCACGAGGACCCCCTGGTCGAGGCCGCCGGCCAGTCGCCGGCCGGCCCGGGGCGGGTCAGCGTGACCTGCCGGTCGGCCAGCGCGGCGACGAACTCCGCGTCGTGGGTGACCGTGACGACACCGTGTCCGGCGTCGCGCAGGTCGGCGAGGAGGTCCACCAGCTCCAGCCAGGTCCGCCGGTCCTGGCCGAACGTGGGCTCGTCGCAGATCAGCAGCCGGGGCGCGGTGGCCAGGGCCGTCGCCACGCTCAACCGTCGCGCCTCACCACCGGAGAGGGTGTACGGGTTGGCGGCGGCGAGCGCGGTCAACCGCAGCCGGTCGAGCAGCCCGTCCACCGTGGTGCGGACCTCCGCCTCGGGCCGGCCGGTGCGGCGCGGGCCGAGCGCCAGTTCGTCGAAGACCGTGCTGGTGACGAATTGGTGCTCCGGGTCCTGGAAGACCGAGCCGATCCGGGTGGCCAGGGCCGGGGCGCGCCAGCGGTGCGGGGGAGTGCGGGCATCCCGGCCGGCCAGCTCCGCGCTCGCCGTGACCGTGCCGTTGCCGGGCCTGAACAGCCCGCCGAGGAGCAGCGCCAGGGTGGACTTGCCCGCCCCGTTGGGGCCGAGCACGGCGAGCGCCTCGCCCGCGCGTACGGTCAGGTCGGTTTCGGCCAGGCGGGGCGGCAGGCCGAGCCGCTCGGCGGTGAGCAGCGCCTCGCCGGGCGCGGCGGTGGCGCGGCGCGGCGGCACGGTGCGGCCCGGCACCCAGACACCCTCGGCGGCGAGCGCGTCACCGTGCGCGTCGAAGACCGCTTCCGGCGTGCCGTCGGCGCGTACACCGCCCCCGGGTTCCAGCACCACCACCCGGTCGACCAGGGGCAGCGCCTCGGCCACCCGGTGTTCGACCAGGATCAGCGTCGTGTCGGCGTCCAACGCGCCGGCGACCGCCGAACGCACCAGCGTCGCGCCGGCCGGGTCGAGGTTGGCAGTCGGCTCGTCGAGCAGCAGCAGCCCCGGCCGCAGCGCGAGCGCGCCGGCCAGCGCCAGCCGCTGCTGTTCGCCGCCGGACAGTTGGGCGGTGCGCCGGTCCCGGCGGTACGGGAAGCCGACCCGGTGCAGCGCCTCGTCGACCCGGGGCCAGATCTCGTCGGTCGGCACGCCCCGGTTCTCCAGCCCGAACGCGACGTCGTCGCCGCAGCGGGCCATCACCAGTTGGCTCTCCGGGTCCTGGAAGACGATGCCGACGCGTTCCCGGGCCTTACGCGGGTCGAGCCCGTCGACCTCGACGCTGCCGCTCTGCTCGCCCGAGTCCTCGGGCAGCAGCCCGGCGAGCGCCGCGAGCAGGGTGCTCTTGCCGGCGCCCGAGGGGCCGAGCAGCAGCACCCGCTCGCCGTGCTCGATGCGCAGGTCGACGCCGCGGACCGCCCAGCGCTTCCGCCCGGCGTGCCGCCACCCGAAGCCGCGCAGCGTAACACCGCTCACTACCGCCACCTCCTCCCCACCCATCCACCCGGCGGGCCGCCCCACCCGCCGCCCAGCAGGCTGCCCCGCCCGCCGCCCAGCAATGTTGATCAAGAGGTTTGCGTCAGGATCGCGACCACCGTTGACGCAAACCTCTTGATCAACGGGGTTGGGGGGTCTTGGCAGGGTTAGATGGCGGCGCGTTCGCGGCCGACGGGGAAGCGGTCCAGCGCGCCGGTGTTGGCGAGCGCGCGGGTCAGCGCCCAGCCGCCGACGCCCGCCACGATCGTCGCGCTGACGACGGTGAGCAGGGCGTACGGCAGCCGGTAGCTCGCCAGGTCGGTCTCGGTGTTCCAGTAGACGAAGTCGAAGACCGCAGCGCTGACGCCGGTGAACGCGCCGGCCAGCACCGCCGCCGGCAGGCGGAACGAGCGGTACCGGAACGCCGCGAAGGCCAGTTCCGCGCCGATGCCCTGCATCACGCCCTGGACGATCGTGATGCTCGCCCACTGGCTGCCCAGCAGCGCGGACAGGATCGCGGCCACCGTCTCGCAGTAGAGCGCGGCACCGGGCTTGCGGATGACCAGGCCACCGAGCACGGCCGGGACCAGCCAGACGCCGTAGATCAGCGTCTGTGCCGGCGGGAAGAAGGCGAACGCCGCGTCGGTGGCGCTCCAGACCAGGTTCCAGGCCCAGAAGATGACGCCGAAGGCGACGGCGATCACCGACGCGACGACGATGTCGATGGTTCGCCAGCGATTGGTGTCGTTGCTTTTCATCTGTTTGCTCCCAGTTCAGCCGCAGGAACCAGGAGAAGACGCACGCCGCGCCCGGTGGTCACCGGACGGCGACGCGGCTGGAGGTCGACCGAACTCCCTGCGCTGGCATTACCCAGATCAGGTTCGAGGGTCTGCGGGCGTGCCCGCACTCTCAGCGCTGTGCGCTCCCCTGTCGGATGTGAAATTGATACGCAGACGCTAGCACCGTGGGCAGGTGCCGGGCCATGCTGCCCGACCTGGGTAGGCTGCCGATCATGCGCATCGACGTCCGTGGTCTGGAGTTCGTGGTACGCGTCGGCGGCCCGGAGGACGGCGAACCCGTCCTGCTGCTGCACGGCTTCCCGCAACACGGCGGAGAGTTCGACGAGGTGGTGCCGGCCCTGCACGCCGCCGGGCTACGCACGTACGCCCCCGACCAGCGCGGCTACTCGCCGGGCGCCCGGCCGGCCGAGGTCGAGGCGTACCGGCTGGCGGAACTGGTGGCCGACGCGGTGGCGCTGCTCGACGCGCTGGACGTCGAGGCGGCGCACCTCGTCGGGCACGACTGGGGCGCGGCCGTCGCCTGGGCGGTCGCCGCGGCGCACCCCGAGCGGGTCCGCACCCTCACCGCCGTCTCGGTGCCGCATCCGGCCGCCATGGCGTACGCGCTCGCGCACGACCCGAAGCAGCGCGCCCGCTCGTCGTACATGGTGCTGTTCCGCCAGGCAGGGAAGGCGGAGAAGGCACTGCTCGGGCTGCGGGCGGCAGGGTTGCGCCGGCTGCTGCACGGCGTCGGCGACAGTGCCCGGGTGGCGGCGTACGCGGAGCCGATGCGCGAGCCCGGCGCACTGACCGGGGCGCTGAACTGGTACCGGGCGATGTCGGGGGCCGCGCTGGGGGCGGTCGGGCCGGTGACCGTGCCCACCACGTACGTCTGGAGCGACCGCGACAACGCGATCGGCCGCGGCGTCGCGGAGATGTGTGCGCAGCACGTGACCGGCGACTACCGCTTCGTGGAGTTGCCCGGGGTGAGCCACTGGATCCCCGACGAGGCGCCGACCCCGCTGGCCGAGGCGATCCTGGCCCGGGCCCGCGGGGCGGCGTGAGCGGGGGGGCCCACGCGGGCCGGTCGGGACGTCAACACGGATGGGACGGAGGAACGATGACACTGAGCGCCGAGGGCTACCTGGCGATGGTGACGGAGACGATGAACCGGGTGGCCGGCAGTCAGCGGGAGGCGGTCGGCCGCGCGGCTGACCTGATCGCCGAGGCGGTACACGCCGACGGGGTGGTGCACGCCTTCGGCACCGGGCACTCCGAGGCGCTCGCGATGGAGATCGCCGGGCGGGCCGGCGGGCTGGTGCCCACCAACCGGATCGCGTTGCGGGACCTGGTACTGCTCGGCGGTGCCCCGGCCGACGTGCTCGGCCCCACCCTGGAGCGGGATCCGGCGGTCGCGCACCGCCTCTACGCGCTGGCCCCGGTACGCCCGCAGGACGTCTTCGTGCTCGCCTCGAACTCGGGGGTCAACGGCGCGATGGTGGAGTTCGCGTCCGTCGTCAAGGAGAACGGTCACGCTCTGGTGGCGATCACCTCGGCGCAGCACTCCGGCCAGATGACGTCCCGCCATCCGTCCGGTCGTAAACTCGCCGACTTCGCCGACGTGGTGCTCGACAACGGTGCCCCGTACGGCGACGCGATGCTGCCGCTGCCCGGCGGTGGCGCCGTGGGCGCGGTCTCCTCGATCACCGCCGCCCTGCTCGCGCAGCAGATCACCGTCGAGGTGGTGGCCCGACTGCTCGCCGCAGGGCAGCAGCCCCCGGTCTACCTGTCCGCCAACATCGCCGGCGGCGACGAGCACAACCACGCGCTCGAGGCCCGGTACGCCGGTCGTATCCGCCGGGGCTCCTGACCCCGGCCGCGCGACCGGCGCGCTCCCATCCGACCTCTTGTGAGCCTGTTTCGGATGACGGGCCATCGGGCACTGGCGTTGCTGCCGGTGGCCCGCCCCGCCGGCAGTAGCGTCGGAGCAGGAGGTAGCGCGTGTCCAAGGAGACCGAGCGGCAGCGCTGGCAGCGCAACTTCGCCGATCTGCTCCAGGAGCTGCGGGTCGCCCAGACCGGGGTGCAGATCCTGTTCGCCTTCCTGTTGACTCTGCCGTTCAGCAACGGCTTCACGCGTACCACCGACTTCCAGAAGGACATCTACGTGGTCGCGCTGCTGGCCGCCGCGGCCGCCACGGCGATGATCATCTCGCCGGTGGCGTTCCACCGGGCACTCTTCCGTCAGGGGCGCAAACCGGAGCTGGTCCGGTTCGCCCACCGGATGGCCTCCTGCGGACTCGCCTTCATGCTGATCTCGATGGTCAGCGCCGTGCTGCTGATCACCGACTTCGTCCTCGACCGTCCGCTCGCGTTCGTGCTCAGCGGGTTGACCGGGCTCTGGTTCCTCATCTTCTGGGGGCTGCTGCCGTTCGTCCGCCGCAACTGGGGCGAGGACGACATCGACGACGAGGACGACGACCCTCGTACGCTCGCCGGCGACTGACCCCGGGACGCCGACCGGGGCGTACGGCCCGGCCGCCCGCATCGCCGAAACTCGATCTTCACGGAGAGCTACCTCTGGGTAACAACCGGGGGTAGCGTGGCGTTTGTCGAGCACGTTGACGCAGCGGACCGAGGTTCGAGGGGGCAGCCGTGACCACGACGCAGAACAGCCGACCCGAGCCGGACGCCTCCGGCGGCACTCCGGAGCCGACCGAGACCAGCGGCGGCACCGCCGCCCCGCTGCCGGCCGAGGCAGGGCACGTCTCCGAGAAGGAGGCCCGCCAGGTCGCCGAGGCGGCCCGTGAATCCACCTGGGACCGCCCGAGCTTCGGCAAGTCGCTCTTCCTCGGCCGGTTCCGACTCGACCTGATCAACCCCTGGCCGAGCTCCGACGCGGACGAGGACGCCCGCGCCGAGGAGTTCCTCGCCCGGCTCCGGGAGTACCTCGTGACCGAGGTGGACGGCGCCGCGATCGAGCGGGACGCGCGCATCCCCGACGAGGTGTTCCAGGGCCTCGGCCGGCTCGGTGCGTTCGGCATGAAGATCGACCGGGCGTACGGCGGGCTCGGCCTGAGCAACCTGCAGTACTGCCGGGCGCTGATGCTCGCCGGTTCGGTCAGCCCGGCGATCGGCGCGCTGCTCTCCGCGCACCAGTCCATCGGCGTGCCGCAGCCGTTGAAGATGTTCGGTACGGCGGAGCAGAAGCAGCGCTTCCTGCCCCGGCTGGCCGCCGGCGAGGTTTCCGCGTTCCTGCTGACCGAGCCGGACGTCGGCTCCGACCCGGCACGGTTGGCGACCACCGCCGAGCCGACCGAGGACGGCACCGGCTACCGGCTCAACGGTGTGAAGCTCTGGGCGACCAACGGCACCGTGGCCACGCTGCTCGTCGTGATGGCCCGGGTGCCGGCCGGTGCGGGGCGCCGCGGTGGGATCACCGCCTTCGTCGTGGACGGTGACGCCGACGGCATCACGGTGGAACGACGCAACGGATTCCTCGGACTGCGCGGGCTGGAGAACAGCGTCACGCGGTTCCACGACGTCTTCGTGCCGAAGGAGAACGTCATCGGGGGTGAGGGCAAGGGGCTGAAGATCGCGCTGACCACGCTCAACACCGGCCGCCTGTCGCTGCCGGCCATGTGCGTGGGCGCCGGCAAGTGGTCGTTGAACGTGGCTCGGGAGTGGGCCGCCGACCGGGTCCAGTGGGGCCGGCCGGTCGGCACGCACGAGGCGGTCGCCCAGAAGCTCGCCTTCATGGCCGCGACGACGTACGGCATGGAGACCATGCTGGAGATCTGTTGCCGGCTCGCCGACGACGACCGCAACGACATCCGGATCGAGGCGGCGCTCGTCAAGCTCTACGCCAGCGAGATGGCCTGGCGGATCGCCGACGACCTGATCCAGATCCGCGGCGGCCGCGGCTACGAGACGGCCGAGTCGCTGACCGCCCGGGGTGAACGCCCGGCCGCCGTCGAGCAGCTGCTGCGCGACGTACGGATCAACCGGATCTTCGAGGGCTCGACCGAGATCATGCACCTGCTGATCGCCCGGGAGGCGGTCGACGCGCACCTCTCGGTCGCCGGGGACATCATCGACCCGGATGCGGGCCTCGGCCGCAAGGCGAAGGCGGGGGCCCGGGCCGGGGCCTTCTACGCGAAGTGGCTGCCCACGCTCGCCGTCGGCCGCGGGCAGAGCCCCAGGGCGTACGCCGAGTTCGGGCCGCTCGCCGGTCACCTGCGGCAGGTGGAGCGCGTCTCGCGCAAGCTCGCCCGCTCGACGTTCTACGCGATGTCCCGCTGGCAGGGCCGGATGGAGCGCAAGCAGGCGTTCCTGGGTCGGATCGTGGACATCGGGGCGGAGCTTTTCGCGATGGCCGCGGTATGCGTCCGTGCGCACGCCGAGCGGGACACCCGGCCGGAGAATCTCGAACTGGCCGACCTCTTCTGCCGGCAGGCCCGGGTACGGGTCGACGCCCTCCTCTCGGCGCTCTGGGAGAACACCGACTCGGTCGACGTCGCGGCGGCCAAGCGGATCCTTGCCGGCCGCTACGCCGACCTGGAGTCCGGTGTGATCACCCCGTCCGACGAGCTGCCCTGGGTGGCCCGTTGGTCGCCCGGCCCGTCCACCGCGGCCGACGTCCGCCGGCGGATACCACCGCCCCAGTGACCTGAGCCGACACTCGGCAGCGGACACGCATTTCTGAATGAGCCCGATACCACAGCGGTATAAATATGCCGCTGAGGTATCAGGCTCCGGACGAGACCTGCCCCCAGGCCCCTCCCTGGGTCAGCGGGCGATGGCCCAGGCCAGGATCGCCGCGAGGATCAGCCCGTTGAGCGCCGCCAGGCCGAGGTAGGCCGCGGGCGGGATGCGACGGCCCTTACGGACCAGGCTGACCAGTACGGCGGCGTAGCCGAGCAGCAGAACGGCGATGACGACCAGGAAGTAGAACACCCGAAGACCTTAGCGGCCCGCCCGTAGGCCGAGCCTGCGCAGCTCCAGCGCGGCGAGCGCGTCGACGGTGGCGTCGTCGCCGCGGCGCCAGGCCTCGGCCACGTCGGGCGCGATCCGGGTCAGCCGGTCCAGCGGCTGGCGGGCGAGTGCGCGCAGCGCCAGCAGGTCGCGCCCGCCCGGCGCGGCGGCCAGCTTCGCGGCGGACCCGGCGCGGCGGACCCAGCGCACCCGCAGCGGCAGCCAGCCGACGAGCACCAGGCCGAGCGGGAAGATCAGCACGGCCACGGCGAGCGCCAGGGCCAGCTGGTCGACGAGTTCCTGCTGGTCACGGCCGGCCTCGGCCAGCGCCCGGGCGGCACCGGCCGCGCGCTCGAACGGGGCGGTCAGCTCGTCGCCGACCAGCGGCACCCCGCCGACCTTGCCGCCGGCTTCGGCCAGGTTGTCGGCGAGCCCGCCGCCGGCGCCCTCCAGCTTCTGACCGGGTACGGCGAGCTTCTGCACCAGATCGTGCAGCCAGAGCGCGCCGCGGATCGCGGCGTACACCCAGACGACGACGAGCAGGTCGGTGAGGAACTGTCGGGCGGCGGTCGGAAAGCGATCGGCATAGATCTTCACGCCGGACAGCGTGGCACGGCCGGCGGCCGGTTGGGGAGGTCAGCCGGCGCAGCCCTGGCAGGTGCCGAAGATCTCCATGGTGTGGCTCACGTCGGCGTAGCCGTGCTGGGCGGCCACCCGTTCGGCCCAGCTCTCCACGGCGGGGCCCTCGACCTCGACGGTCCGCCCACAGACCCGGCAGACCAGGTGGTGGTGGTGCCCCTCGCTGCACCGGCGGTAGAGGTGCTCGCCGCCCGGCGGGCGCATCACGTCGATCTCGCCGGCGTCGGCGAGCCCTTGCAGCGTCCGGTAGACCGTCGTGAGACCGACCCGCTCACCCCGTGTACGCAGCATCGCGTGCAGGTCCTGCGCGCTGTGGAATCCCTCCACCTCGGCCAGCAGAGCGCTGACCGCACTGCGCTGACGGGTGTTGCGCAGGGTTGCGCTGCTCTCGCTCACCACGTGACACCTCCGACCCGTCGCCGCCTCATGATCCCTCACCGGCGTGGCTGACCGCGTCCGCCACGATGTGCGCGACGTGCTCGTCGACCAGGGAGTATGCGATCTCCCGACCTCGCCGGGAGCCCCGCACCACACCGGCTCCCCGCAGCACCCGCAGGTGTTGGGAGACCAGTGGCTGCGTCACGCCCAGCTTCTCCACCAACTCGTGCACGCACCGCTCGCCGGCGGCGAGCTCGCTGACGATGGCCAACCGGATCGGGGCCGACAGCGCGCGCAAAAGCTCACTGGCACCTTCGAAGCCGTCGTAGCCCGATCCGCTGCTCACCCCGTAACGATAACCAGTTCCGCCGGGCTCGCGCCCGCCCCGGTCATCCGAGCACGACCTCGTGCGGCTCGGGGGTGGTCTGAGCCGCCGCGGGCACCCGCCGGCGGCGCAGCACCCGCCAGCCGGCCGCGGCCAGCGCGACCACGAGGAACGAGGCGATCGCCATCAGCACCACCGACGCGCCGGGAGCGGTGTCGGCGGTGGCCGCCACCCAGACGCCCGAGCCGGCGGCGAAGAGGCCGAGCGCCATCGCCGCCGTCATGGTGGACCGGAAACCGCGGGTCACCTGTTGGGCGCTGGCCACCGGCACCACCATGAGCGCGCTGATCAGCAGTACGCCGACCGCCCGCATGGCGATCGTCACGGTGACCGCGGTGGTGATCGCGATCAGCAGGTTCAACGTCCGCACCGGCAGGCCGGAGACCCGGGCGTACTCCTCGTCGTGGCTGACCGCGAAGAGCGCCGGGCGCAGCACGAGCATGGCCACCAGGATCACCGCGCCGAGCACCACGATCGTGGTCAGGTCGCCCGGCGAGATGGTGGTCAGCGATCCGAAGAGGTACGCGTTGAGGTTCGCACTGGGGCTGTGGGAGAGCCCGACGAGCATCACACCGCCGGCTATGCCGCCGTAGAAGAGCAGTGCCAGGGCGAGGTCTCCGGAGGTGCGTCCGCGGGAGCGGACCAGCTCGATGGCGATCGCGCCGAGGGTCGCCACGATCACCGCGACGAGCACCGGGGAGCGGTTGAGCAGCAGGCCGGCGCCGACGCCGGTCAGCGCCACGTGCCCGATTCCGTCGCCGATCAGCGCCAACCGGCGCTGCACCAGGTAGATCCCGAGCGCCGGGGCGGCGAGGCCGATGACCAGCGCCGCGATCAGGGCGCGCTGCATGTACGGGTACTGGAAGAGTTCCATGGTCAGATGCTCCAGAGCCGGGCCGGCTCGTCGTCGCAGTGCGGGTGCACGTGGTCGTGGTCGGGCTCGGCGTGGTGACCGGCCGGTTCCGGCACCGGGCCGTCGTGGCAGATGCCGCCCTCGTGGACGACGATCGCCCGGCTGATCACCGGCCGCAGCGGGCCCAGCTCGTGCGCCACCAGCAGCACCGTCCCGCCGTCGGCGACGAAGTCGCGCAGCGCCGCGGCGAACGCCTCCTGGCTGGCCGCGTCCACCCCGGCGGTCGGCTCATCCAGCACCAGCAGTTCGGGACGGCCGGCGAGGGCCCGGGCGATCAGGGTGCGCTGCTGCTGGCCGCCGGAGAGGGTGGCGACGGCGTCGTTCGCCCGGTCGGCGAGCCCGACCGCGCGCAGCGCGCTGTCGACGGCGACCCGGTCGGCGGCGCCGGGCGGGCGGAGAATGCCCCGCCGGGCGAGCCGGCCGGCGGCCACGACCTCCCGGACGGTGGCCGGTACCCCGCCGCCCGCGCCGAGCCGCTGCGGGACGTACCCGATCCGCTCCCACTGCCGGAAGCGGCGCAGCGGGCGGTCGAAGAGGCTGACCGACCCGGCGCTCAGCGGGACCAACCCGAGCACGGACCGGATGAGGGTGGACTTGCCGGAGCCGTTGGCACCGAGCACGGCGACCACCTCACCGGCGGTGACGGTGAGCGAGACGTCGCGCAGCACGGCGCGGCCGTCGTAGCCGACGGCCGCGTGTGCGACGGTGATCACGGGTGGGTTCACGAGCAGCCCAGCGCCGTACGCAGCGCTTGCAGGTTCGTACGCATGACTGAAAGGTAGTCCGACGAGCCGCTGTCGTCGGTGAGGCCCTCGATGGGGTCCAGCACGGCGGTCTTCGCGCCGACCTCCGCGGCGATGGTCTCGGCGATCTTCGGGCTGACCAGCGTCTCGAAGAAGATCGTGGTGGTCTTGTGCGCCCGCGCCTCCTCGGCCACCTCGGCGAGCCGCTGCGGAGAGGGCTCGCTCTCCGGGTTGAGGCCGGTGATGCCCACCTGCTCCAGCCCGTACTGCTTGGCCAGGTAGCCGAAGGCCGTGTGGCTCGTCACGATCTCCTGGCGCTCGCAGGTCTTCAGGCCGGTGGCGTACTCGGTGTCCAGCTTCGCCAGGTCGGCCTGGAGTTCCTTGGCGCGGGAGGTGAAGTCGGCGGCCTGGTCCGGGTCGGCCTTGCCCAGCTGATCGGCGAGTTGGTCGGCGACGGTGGCGAGACGGGTCGGGTCGAGCCAGAAGTGCGGGTCCTTGCCGCCGAGCGCCGCTTCCTCCTCCTCGGCCTCGTCCCCCTCGTGCTGGTGGCCACCGGTGGTGGCGTCCATCAGCGGCTCGACAGTCGAGACGTCGAAGGCCCGGTCGGCGGCGTTCTGCTGGACCGCCTCGTCCAGCGCCGGCTGGAAGCCCTTCAGGTAGACGACCAGTTCGGCCTGGCTGACCTCGCCGACCTGGCTCGGGGTGAGCTCCAGGTCGTGGGGCTCGGCTCCCGGCTTGACCAGGTTGGTGACCCGGACCGCGTCGCCGCCGATGCGCTCCGCGATGAACTGGAGCGGGTAGAACGCGGCGACCACGTCGACCCGCTGCGGGTCGGCGTCGGCTGGTCCGCCGGAGGAACAGGCGGCAGCGCCGCCGAGTGCGAGTAGGGCGGTGGTGGCGGCGGCCAGGGTACGGACGGTGACGCGGTTGCTCATGGCGTCAACTGTCCGTCGTAACGATAATGATTGTCAAAAACGCATAAGTGCATGTCACAGCAGCTTGACCAGGGCCACCGCCACCAGCAGCGTCAGCATCAGCAGCCGCACCACGCGGGTCTGCGGCGCCTGCACCGGCCAGGTGGTGGCCAGCAGCACGACCAGGACCGCGGCGAGCGCCAGCAGCAGCACCCCGCCGATCACTCCGGGTGCGAAGAGGGCGACCAGCACCAGCGCCAAGGTGATCAGGAACACCGCCGTGGGGTTCACCCCGGCCAGCCGGCCCAACACAGGGCTCTGCGTACGCTGCATCCCACAGACTCTACGAGGAGGACGCCGGTGCTGGTGACCAACCGGTTCGTGGTCGACGTCGATGTCGCCGACGAGTTCACCGAACGCGCGCACGCCGCCCTCACCGCGCTGGCCGCCCGCCCCGGCTACCTGCGCGGCCAACTGCTCCGGGCGCTCGACGACCCGACGCACTGGTGCCTGGTCACCGAGTGGGAGTCCGTCGGGGCGTACCGGCGGGCGCTGGGCGGCTTCGAGGTCAAGGTCGCCGCCGTTCCGCTGCTCGCACAGTCACTCGACGAGCCGTCCGCCTACGAGACGCTCGCCACCGCCGCGCCCGGCGGGACGGTGGTGGTCAACGCCAGTGATCGTGCCGCTGGTCCTTACCGCTGAGCCCGCGGGCACTAGATTGCTCGTATGACCGCTCCCGGACCGGCAGCCCCACCGCCGCACCCCTCGCCGCCCGGGCCGCCCGGCGAACAACCACCCGCCGTACCCGCCCCGCCGCCAGGTCCCGGGGTGTCGCCGCCGTTCGCCGCACCGCCCACCGAGGGGCGTCGGACCCGGCTCTGGCTGGGCCTCGGCGTCGGTGCGCTGGCCGTGCTGCTCTGCTGCGGCGGAGGCGGCAGCGCCGTGGTCGGTCTCGCGGTCAGCGGCGTGCAGGCGGTCCGTGAGCAGGGCCGCACGGTCTCCACCGACTACTACCAGGCGCTCGTCGACCAGAACTTCGGCCAGGCGTACGACCAGCTCTGCGACGACGCGCAGCGCCGCGAGTCACGGCCGGACTTCGAGAGCCGGGTGGCCGCGGAGCCGCAGGTGACCGCGTACCGGGTCGGCGACGTCGACACCAACAACCTCACCGTGCCCGTCGACGTGATGCTCGAGGGCGGCCGGCGGGAGCGGCAACAGGTCATCCTCGGCCAGGACCCGCAGACCGGTGGCCTGGAGGTCTGCGGGATCAACTGAACCCGCCCCGGTATTCTGCTGGGCTCAGGGCGCTTCCGTCGCTAGCGTTGTCCCGAACTGCTCATTCCGTGCCCACCACGTCCCCGCCGACCGCCAGCCGGCGTAGGAGGAAACATGCCAGTTGACCGTATCGACGCCGTCGTCAGCCTCGCCAAGCGCCGAGGCTTCGTCTTTCCCTCCAGCGAGATCTACGGAGGCACCCGGTCGGCGTGGGACTACGGTCCGCTCGGCGTGGAGCTCAAGGAGAACGTCCGCCGGCAGTGGTGGAAGATTATGGTCCAGGGGCGGGACGACGTCGTCGGCCTGGACTCGGCCGTGATCCTGGCCCGGAAGGTCTGGGAGGCATCCGGTCACATCGCCGAGTTCGTCGACCCGCTCACCGAGTGCCAGTCCTGCCACAAGCGGTTCCGCTCCGACCACCTGGAGGAGGCGTACGCCGAGAAGCACGGCAAGCCGCTGACCTCGCTGGCCGAGCTGAACTGCCCCAACTGCGGCAACAAGGGCACCTTCACCGAGCCGAAGATGTTCAACGGCCTGATGAAGACCTACCTCGGCCCGGTGGAGAGCGACGAGGGTCTGCACTACCTGCGGCCGGAGACCGCCCAGGGCATCTTCGTCAACTACAACAACGTGGCGACCGCCGCACGCAAGAAGCCGCCGTTCGGCATCGCGCAGACCGGCAAGTCGTTCCGCAACGAGATCACCCCGGGCAACTTCATCTTCCGTACCCGCGAGTTCGAGCAGATGGAGATGGAGTTCTTCGTCGAGCCGGGCACCGACGAGAAGTGGCACGAGTACTGGCTCCAGGAGCGTTGGAACTGGTACATCGACCTCGGCCTGTCGGAGGCGAACCTGCGCTTCTACGAGCACCCGAAGGAGAAGCTCTCCCACTACTCGAAGCGGACCGTCGACATCGAGTACCGCTTCCAGTTCGGCGGCACCGAGTTCGCGGAGCTGGAGGGCATCGCCAACCGGACCGACTTCGACCTCTCCACGCACAGCAAGCACTCCGGGGTCGACCTGTCCTACTTCGACCAGACGAAGAACGAGCGCTGGACGCCGTACGTGATCGAGCCGGCCGCCGGCCTGACCCGCGCGGTGCTGGCCTTCCTGCTCGAGGCGTACGACGTCGACCAGGCGCCGAACGCCAAGGGCAAGATGGAGGAGCGCACCGTCATGCGCTTCGACCCGCGGCTGTCCCCGGTCAAGGTGGCGGTGCTGCCGCTGTCCCGCAACGAAGCGCTCTCGCCGAAGGCCAAGGAGCTCGCCGCCACGCTGCGCAAGCGCTGGGTGGTGGAGTTCGACGACTCACAGGCGATCGGCCGCCGCTACCGCCGGCAGGACGAGATCGGCACGCCGTTCTGCGTGACCGTCGACTTCGACACCCTGGACGACAACGCGGTGACCGTGCGGAACCGGGACACCATGGGGCAGGAGCGGGTTTCCCTCGACCAGGTCGAGCGCTACCTGATCGAGCGGCTGCCCGGCTGCTGAGCTGCGACGCGGGGGCCCCGGCGAGCGAGAGCGCCCGCCGGGGCCCCCGTACACTTGTCGGGTGACCGCCCCGACCCTGCCCGCGCTGCGACCACTCATCCTCGGGCGGCACCAGGTGTGGCCGCCGGTGGTGCTGGCGCCGATGGCGGGCATCACCAACGTCGGATTCCGGCAGCTCTGCCGGGAGCAGGGTGGCGGCATCTACGTCTGCGAGATGATCACCACCGTCGCGCTGGTCGAGCGGAACCCGAAGACGCTGCGGATGATCGCCTTCGGCGCCGACGAGCAGCCCCGCAGCCTCCAGCTCTACGGCACGGACCCGGAGACCACCGCGGCCGCCGTGCGGATCGTCGTCGAACGGAACCTGGCCGATCACATCGACCTGAACTTCGGCTGCCCGGTGCCGAAGGTGACCCGCAAGGGCGGCGGAGCGGCCCTGCCGTGGCGGCGCCGGCTCTTCGCCCGGCTGGTCAAGGCGGCGGTGGACGCCGCGTCACCCGCCGGGGTGCCGGTCACCGTCAAGATGCGCAAGGGCATCGACGACGAGCATCTGACGTACGTCGAGGCGGGGCTCGCGGCCCAGGACGCCGGAGTGGCGGCGGTAGCGCTGCACGGGCGTACGGCCGCCCAGCGCTACTCGGGCACCGCCGACTGGGACGCGATCGCCACCCTGAAGCAGGCCTTGGACGTGCCGGTGCTCGGCAACGGCGACATCTGGGAGGCGGACGACGCGCTCCGGATGGTCGCACACACCGGCGTGGACGGGGTGGTCGTCGGCCGCGGCTGCCTCGGGCGGCCGTGGCTCTTCGCCGACCTGGAAGCCGCGTTCAACGGCCGCCCCGAACGCCGGCTGCCCAGCCTCGGCGAGGTGGCCACGACCATGCGCCGGCACGCGGAGCTGCTCGTCGAGCAGTTCAGCGCCGGCGAACGTACCCCGGGCCGGGGCGAGCGGGACGGCTGCACCGACTTCCGCAAGCATGTCGCCTGGTACCTGAAGGGCTTCCCGATCGGCGGCGAGCTGCGCCGAGAGCTGGCGATGATCGAGAGCCTGTCCCAACTGGACGACCTGCTCGCCAAGCTCGACCCGACCGTGCCCTTCCCGGTGGAGAACCTGGGCCAGCCGCGCGGCCGTACCAACTCTCCGGGCAAGGTCTTCCTGCCCGACGGCTGGCTCGCGAGCCGCGACGACGACACCGTGCCGGAGGGCGCCGAACTCGCCGACTCCGGCGGCTGACCCGTCCGCCAAACTGCCACAGCACCGGGAACGACGCGGAGCGAGCGGCCGAATTCGGTGCACGGAACCGGGCTGGGTGGCGTGGTTCGTGGCTGGCCTGGCGCAGGGTTGCGCGGGGTGGTTCGTTGCCGGCCCAGCGCTGCGCGGCGTGGTTCGGGGGCGAGTGGCCCGGTTCAAAACGCGGCCCGACTCTGGAGCGCGGTTCGGGCCCAGCGGCGACGGCGTGGTTCAGGCCGAGCGGCGACGGCGTGGTTCAGGCCGAGCGGCGACGGCGGCGGGTTGGGCCGAGCGCCGATGGCGTGGCCGAGATGTGTTGTCGACCAGGGGCCGGATTCAGGTAAGGACCGGTCCTTGTGGTGTGCGGACGACGAAAGGGCCGGCCCCTTTGTGGGGTCGGCCCTTTCGGTTGGTTGTGTGTGCTGTGTGGTTACTCCGGGTCAGTTGGTGGAGT
>NZ_JBEXFP010000028.1:0-82350 GCF_040606825.1 Micromonospora sp. NPDC005367
AACGGAATGCAGCTGATGGGCGTCGACCAGTCGACGCACTCGGTGGTCAAGGGCCACGCCCAAGGGTGCCCCCGCGTCAGCGGCTCGCCCCGGCCCGGCGCTTGTTGTACACGTCGAAGGCCACGGCGACGAGCAGGACGAGCCCCTTGACCACCGACTGCGTCGACTGGTCGACGCCCATCAGCTGCATTCCGTTGCTCATCACGGCCATGATGAGGCCGCCGACCATCGCGCCGACTACGGTGCCCACGCCGCCGGTGACCGCCGCGCCGCCGATGAACGCCGCGGCGATCGCGTCGAGTTCGAACATGTTGCCGGCGGCCGGTTGGGCCCCGTTGGACCGGGAGGAGTAGATGACGCCGGCCACCGCCGCCAGGAAGCCCATGTTGACGAACATCCAGAAGTTGACCGTGCGGACCTTCACACCGGACAGCGTCGCCGCGGAGAGGTTGCCGCCGATCGCGTAGACCCGGCGGCCGAAGACCGTACGCCGCGTGACCAGCCCGTAGACGAGCACGAGGACGGCGAGGATGATCAGCACGATCGGCAGTCCCCGCGCGTGGGCCAGCTGCCAGGCGAAGTACATGATGACCGCGCCGACGAGCAGCACCCGGGCCACGAACAGCGGGAAGGACTCGACGGGCTGCTGGTAGCGGATGCGGGCGAGTCGGGTCCGGTAGACGCTGACCGCGTAGCCGGCCACCGCCACCGCTCCGATGAGCAGCGTGAAGGCGTCGTAGCCCTGCCCGCCGATGAGCCCGTTGAGGAAGCCGGCGGCGACGCGCTGGTACTCGGCCGGGAACGGCGACAGTGAGATGTTGTCGAGCACCCGCAGGGTGAGTCCCCGGAACAGGAGCATGCCGGCCAGGGTCACGATGAACGCCGGTATCCCCGCGTACGCCACCCAGAATCCGTGCCAGGCACCGACCGCGACGCCCACGGCCAGCGCGGCCAGGACGCCGATCCACCAGGGCTGTCCCTGCCTGATGACGAGTACGGCGGAGACCGCGCCGGTGAGCGCGACCACCGATCCCACCGACAGGTCGATGTGACCGCCGATGATCACGATCACCATGCCGATCGCGAGCACCAGGATGTACGAGTACTGCAGGACGATGTTCGTGATGTTGCCGGGACTCAGCGAGACGCCGTCGGTGAGGACCGCGAAAAGGGCGACGATCACGACGAGGGCTACGTAGATCCCGCTCTGGCGCAGGTTGCCCAGGATCAGCGTCCGTGGATCGCTGGTGCCGGTGTGCATTGCGGCGGTGGCGTCGTCCTCGGACGACGAGCGCTGCTTCGGGGTCGCCGACGGCTTGATGGTGGTCATCGGGCGAGCTCCCTGTCCTTCGTCATGAGCTCCATCAGGTTCTCCTGGGTGGCCTCGCCGACCGGCACCTCACCGGTGATCCTGCCGGCCGCGAGGGTGTAGATCCGGTCGCACATTCCGAGCAGCTCCGGCAGCTCGGATGAGATGAGGATGACGGCTCTGCCGTCGGCGACCAGACGGTTGATGATGGTGTAGATCTCGAACTTGGCTCCGACGTCGATGCCCCGGGTCGGCTCGTCGAGGATGAGCACGTCGGGGTCGGTGAACAGCCACTTCGACAGGACGACCTTCTGCTGGTTGCCGCCGGAGAGCTTGCCGACCACCGACATGACGCTCGGTGCCTTGATGTTCATGTCGCGCCGGCCGTCCTCGGCGACCTTGATCTCCTCATTGCCGTTCACCCAGCCGAGGCGGGCGAGTTTGCCGAGCGCGGCGGCGGAGACGTTGCGGCGTATGTCGTCGATGAGGTTGAGCCCGAACCGCTTGCGGTCCTCGGTGGCGTACGCGATTCCGTTGCTGATGGCCTCGGCGACGTTGCGGGCGCGGACCTGCTTGCCGCGGATGAACAACCGGCCGGTGATGTTGCGGCCGTACGACCGGCCGAACACGCTCATCGCGAGTTCGGTGCGGCCGGCGCCCATGAGGCCGGCGATGCCGACGACCTCGCCCGCGCGGACGTTGAGGTTGGCGCCGTCGACCACCAGCCGGTCCTGGGTCGGGTGCCGGACGTTCCAGTCCTCGATACGGAGGACCTCCTCCCCCGGTTCCGACACCCGGTCCGGGTAGAAGCTGGAGAGGTCCCGGCCGACCATGCCACGGATGATCCGTTCCTGGGTCGCGTCGGCGGAGCTCATGTCGAGTGTCTCGACCGTCCGCCCGTCGCGGATCACCGTGGTGGAGTCGGCGATCGCGGTGATCTCGTTGAGTTTGTGGGAGATCATGATGCAGGTGACGCCCTCGTCGCGGAGCCGCCGGAGCAGGTCGAGCAGGTGCGCCGAGTCGATGTCGTTGAGCGCGGCGGTCGGCTCGTCGAGGATGAGCAACCGCACCTGCTTCGACAGCGCCTTGGCGATCTCCACCAGCTGCTGTTTGCCCACACCGAGTTGGATGATCGGGGTGACCGGGCTCTCCCGCAGCCCGACGGAGGCGAGCAGGTCCGCGGCGTCGGCGTTGGTCCGGTTCCAGTCGATCAGGCCGCCGGCCCCACGGCGCTCGTTGCCGAGGAAGATGTTCTCCGCGACCGACAGGTAGGGCACCAGGGCGAGTTCCTGGTGGATGATGACGATGCCGTGGGCCTCGCTGTCGTTGATGCCGCGGAATTGCACCGGCTTGCCGTCGAAGACGATTTCGCCGTCGTACGACCCGGTGGGATAGACGCCGGAGAGCACCTTCATGAGGGTGGACTTACCCGCGCCGTTCTCGCCGCAGATGGCATGGATCTCCCCGCGCCGCACGGCGAGCGAGACGTCTTGGAGCGCTTTCACCCCGGGAAAGGTCTTCGTGATGTGACGCATCTCGAGGATGTTGTCGGACATGGTCACCGTCCTGGTCGTACCCGTCTTGGATGAACCCTGTTCGACCGGGATCGCGGCGTCGGCTGCGCCGCGGCCCGCACCTGCCGCAACGACGGGCCGCGAGCGGAGATGGAAGAAGGTTCGGTGATTCCGTCGGGCCCGGCGCGGTGCGGCCGGCGCCGGGCCCGACGGACGCGTCAGCCCTTGGCCTGGCCGCTGGCGACCTCTTCGGCCGTCCAGTAGCCGGAGTCGACGAGGACGGGCTTGATGTCGTCCTTGTAGACGGTCTGGACCGGCAGGAGGTTCGACGGGACGACCTTGACACCGTTGTCGTACGTCTTGGTGTCGTTGGCCTGCGGCTCCTTCTCCTCAAGGAACGCCTCAGCGGCGACCACTGCCTGCTCGGCCAGCAGACGGGTGTCCTTGAAGATCGTCGAGTGCTGGACGCCGTCGTTGATGAGCTTGACCGAGGCGATCTCCGCATCCTGGCCGGTCACCACGGGCATCTTGGCGCCCGAGCCGCCGTAACCGGCGTTCTGCAGGGCCGTGATGATGCCGCGGGACAGGCCGTCGTACGGCGACAACACGCCCTGGACGCGCGTGCCGTCGTTGTAGCTCGACGTGAGCAGGTCCTCCATGCGCTTCTGCGCGGTCTCCTGCTGCCAGCGGAGGATCGCCACCTGCTCGATGCTGGTCTGGCCCGACTTCACCCGCAGCGACTTGTCGTCGATGAACGGCTTGAGCGTGTCCATGGCGCCGTCGAAGAAGAAGTGGGCGTTGTTGTCGTCGAGCGAGCCGGCGAAGAGCTCGATGTTGAACGGCCCCTTCGCGGTGCCCTTCGAGCCGTCCTTGTTCTGCAGGCCGAGACCGACGAGCAGTGCGGTGGCCTGGGCGACGCCGACCTTGTAGTTGTCGAAGCTGACGTAGAAGTCGACGTTCGGGCTTTCCCGAATCAGCCGGTCGTAGGCGATGACCGGGATCTTCGCGTCCGCCGCCGCCTGCAGCTGGCCGCTGAGGGCGGTGCCGTCGATCGCCGCGATGATCAGGACGTCGGCGCCCTGGGTGATCATCTGGTCGACCTGCTGGGACTGGGTGGGGATGTCGTCTCCCGCGTACTGGAGATCGACCTTGTAACCCTTGGCCTCCAGCTTCTGCTTCACCGAGTTGCCGTCGGCGATCCACCGTTCCGAGGTCTGGGTCGGCATGGCGACGCCGATGGTCAGGTCGGCCGGCTTGTCTGCGCTGGTGTCGCCGCCACCGCCAGCTCCTTCGCCGCCGCAGGCCGTTAGGCCCAACGCCAGCACCGTCGCACCGAGAACGGCTAGAAATCGTTTACTCACAAGCTGTCTCTCCTCTCCGGACGCGCCGGAAACACGGGTGACACAGCCGTAGTGTTAGCGCTCACAAAGAGGGCGTCAACACTTGTTCTCGAAATGCACCCGTCACGGTCTCGTAACGGTGTCGACCATCGAGCGTCAGCGTCGACGAAAGCAGCTCCGCTGTCACGACGACATCACCCACGGTCCGCGACCGGCGGCCGGACACCGATCGCGGACGCGACAGCGGTCAGCTCGTCGAGACGCCGTCCACGGTGCGGGGCAGGCCCAACGGGTTGGCCTCGCGAAGCTCCGGCGGGAGCAACAGGTCGGGGACGTTCTGGTAGCACACCGGACGCAGCCACCGCTCGATCGCGGTGCCACCCACCGAGGTCGAAGCACTGGTGGCAGCCGGGTACGGTCCACCGTGCTGCATGGCGGGAGCGACGGTCACCCCGGTCGGCCACCCGTCCACCACGACGCGTCCCGCGATCGCGCTCAGCCCGGCGACGAGGTCCGCCGCCACGTCGTCCCGCTCGTCGACCGCCAGGTGTGCCGTCGCCGTGAGGTTGCCCGGCAGCGCGTCGAGCACCGCGTCCCGTTCGGCCCGCGAGGCGTAGCGGACCAGCACGGTGACCGGACCGAAACACTCCTCCAGCAGCTCCTCGTACGGCCCGCCGTCGGCGAGCCGCGACGCCGCGACGGAGAGCACACCCGGCCGGACCGCCAGCGGCGTCGCATCGTCGCCGGCCTCACCCGCCCCGAGCGGCTGCGTCACACCGGGCAGCGCGGCGCGGGAGCGAACCCCGGCGAGGAACGCCTCCCGCATGCGCGGGTCGAGCAGCGGCCCGGACGGGACCGTCGCCGCCACGACCGACTGGACGACGGCGTCGCCCGCCGCGCCCTCCGGCAACAGGACCAGACCCGGCTTCACACAGAACTGGCCCATGCCGAGCGTGTACGAGGCCGCGAGTCCCGCCCCGATCTCCGCCGCCCTGGTCTCGGCCGCCCGCTCGGTCACCACCACCGGGTTGAGGCTGCCCAACTCGCCGTGGAACGGGATCGGCCGGGGCCGGGACGACGCGATGTCGAACAACGCCCGGCCGCCCCGCACCGAGCCGGTGAAACCCGCCGCCGCGGTCAGCGGGTGGCGTACGAGTTCGGGGCCCGCATCGAAGCCGTGCACCAGCCCGACCACGTCCTCGGGCAGCCCGACCTCGGCCGCCGCCGTCCGCAGGAGCCGGGCACACAGGACGGAGGTGGCGGGGTGGTCCGGGTGGGCCTTCACCACCACCGGGCAGCCCGCGGCCAGGGCGCTCGCGGTGTCGCCGCCCGGCACGCTGAACGCCAGTGGGAAGTTGCTCGCCGCGAAGACCGCGACCACCCCGAGCGGCACCTTGTAGCGCCGCAGGTCGGGACGGGGGGCGGGTGCCGCCGACGGGTCGGCGTGATCGATGATCACGTCCAGGTAGGCGCCGGCTTCCACCACGTCCGCGAACGCGCGGAGCTGGTAGCAGGTGCGGGCGAGCTCTCCGGTGAGCCGCACCCGGCCGAGGGCCGACTCCGCGTCGGCGGTCGAGACGATCTCCTCGCCGTTCTTCTCCAGGATCGTGGCGGCCGTACGCAGCAGGTCCGCCCGTCGGACGGGGTCCCGCAGCGCGGCTCCGGCGGCTGCGGCGGCGCGTACCGCGCGATCCACCTCCTGCGCCGTCGACTCGGTCGCGACGCGTTCCCGCGGCCGGCCGGTACGCGGGTCACGGCTCAGCACGTCAGTCACCGTTTCGTCCTCCTTCTTCGGCCGCCTCGGGCGGCGTCGTCTCCTCGACCAGTGCGGCCAGCTCACCCAGCGGCACCGGCACGGCGAGGCTGCGGGTGGCCAACGGACGCAGGTCGTCCACACCGGTCTCCCGTCCACTCAGCCAGGCCGCGATACCCGCGGTGGCGAGACCGCACACCCGTCCCTGGCACCAGCCCATTCCCGGCCGCGCCAGCATCTTCAGCGTGCGGGCGTCCTCCGCGCCGAGGTCGTGGTGGGCCCGACGCAGGTCGCCGTAGGCGACCTCCTCACATCGGCAGACGAGCGTACTGTCCGTCAGCCACTCGGGCCAGGCACGGGGCAGCGGGTAGGTCCGGTGCATGGCGGCGGCGAACCGGCGGCCCCGCCGGACGGCAGCGCCCAACCGGCTCATCAGCGCCGGGTCGGCTAGGCGGCCACGTTCGGCGGCGAGGGCGAGCGCGCCCAGCCGTCCCTCGTTGACCGCCAACGCCGCACCGCCCACGCCGGTGGCCTCGCCGGCGACGTACAGTCCGTCGACGCTGCTGCGTTGGCGGTCGTCGACGGCCACGACGAGCGAGCCGTCGGTGTCCGTCGCCGTCCGCGCCCCGAGCATGAGCGGCAGCTCCAGCGAGGGGGTGAAGCCCCAGCCGAACGCCACGAGGTCGGCGGCGATCTCCTCGTCCGGACCGGTCGGACGGCCCTCGCGGTCCACCCGCGCGACCCGGACCGCCTCCGCGCGGTCCGTTCCGAGCACCTCACGGACCACCGTTCGGGTCCGGTACGGGATGTGGTGCCGGGCCATCAGCGCCGCGTACCGGAGAGCTTCGACGCTCTTGCCCGGCGCGGACGCCGCGCCGGCCGGGGAGCGGAGCCAGCCGAGGGTTCCGTTGGCCTCGACGACGGCCGCGACGGTCACCCCCGCCCGGGCGAGGCCGGTGGCCACGGGCAGCAGGAACGGCCCGGTGCCGGCGACGACAGCGCGTTTCCCAGCCGGTGTGCGGTGTCCCTTGAGCAGGGCCTGTGCTCCGCCCGCGGTCATCACTCCGGGCAGGTCCCAGCCGGGCACGGGTAACTGCCTGTCGTATCCCCCGGGACAGAGGATCAACGCCTGCGCGGTGAGCGTCCGACCGGGGCCGGCCGGGCGGTTGTCGGCGGTCGCGGCCGTGACCCGGAGGGTGAACGGGCCGCTCGGTTCCCGGGTGATGAGCCAGACCTGATGACCGGGCAGGTAGTGGATCCGGCCGGCGGTTCGGAGGGCGTCCAGGCGGGCCCGCAGCCGGGTGAAGACGGACCAGCCGTGGTGGCCGAGGTGATCATCGGGGCGGGCGTGGGTCTGGTCGTAGTGGCGCCAGTACTGCCCACCGGGCTGTGCGGCGGTGTCGATCAGCGTGACGCCGAGTCCGGCCTCGGCGGCTTCGACAGCGGCGGCGAGTCCGGCCGGACCGGCACCCACCACGGCCACGTCACGCATCGTCGTCCCCCGGCCCGCCGACGCCTTCGAGGGCCGCGCCCGGCTCGGCGTCCGTGCCGAGCCGCATGCCGTCGGCGGCGGCGACGAGGCAGGCACGCTGGTCGGGGATCCCGTCGACCGTGATCAGGCAGTCGAAGCAGACGCCGATGCCGCAGAACAGTCCACGGGGACGGCCGCCCCTGCCGGTGGTGCGCCAGTGCGTCACTCCGGCGGCGATCAGCGCGGCGGCGACGCTCTGGCCGGGCTCGGCCGCGACGGTCGTGCCGCGGAAGGTCATCTGATGGGTCACCGGGGTTCCTCCTCGGCCTCCGCGAAACGGTCCGGGGCGAACGGCGCGAGATCCAGGTCGGTCCGCTCCCCGACGAGCGCCTGCGCGATCAGCTTCCCGGTCCCGGCGGAGAGCCCGATGCCGGCGCCCTCGTGACCGCAGGCGTGCCAGAGGCCGGGCGCACGGGGGTCGGGGCCGATGACGGGCAGATGATCGGGGCAGTACGGACGGAATCCGAGGTACGTACGCATCGCCCGGACCTCCCGCAGCATCGGGAACAGCTCGATCGCCTTGGCCGCGAGCGTGCCGATGGCGGTGACGGACACGCTCCGGTCGAATCCGACACGTTCCCGGGATGCGCCGATGAGGATGGTGCCGCCGGCGGTGCCCTCGACCACGGGTGAGGTCTGCAGCGCGGCATCGGAACTGGCCACGTCACCGACGTACTCGGCCGCGTAGACCTTGTGCCGGATCGTCCGGGCCGGCATCGGCTGGGTGACCAGGATGAATCCGCGCCGGGGCAGCACGGGGACGCGCACCCCGGCGAGGTCGGCGACGCCGCCGGCCCACGTACCGGCGGCGTTGAGCACCGCGCCGGCGGAGATGTCGCCCGACGAGGTCCGCACCCCGGTCACCCGGGTGCCGTCGCGGAGGAATCCGGTGACCTCGGTGCGGGTACGCACCCGGGCGCCGCGCTCGCGGGCCAGCCGGAGGAGGTGGGCCGCGACCAGCATCGGCTGGACCTGGGCGTCCTGGGGATAGAAGGCGCCCCCGGCGAGTTGCGGGGCGAGATGCGGTTCGTAGTCGCGCAACTCGTCCTGTGCGACGTCGCGGACCTCGACACCGCACCGACGTTGCTGGACGGCGAGCGCGCGCAGCGACGCGACGCCCTGCTCGGAGGCCGCGACGACGAGGCCACCCTTGGACTCGAACTCCCAGAGGTCACCGTGTTCGGCGAGGTCCGCACGCCAGACCCGCTGCGAGTACAGAGCCAGGTCGAGTTCGACACCGGCCTCCTTGTCGGACACCAGCACGTTGCCCTCGCCGGCGCTCGAGGTGCCGCCGGCTATCGCGTCACGCTCGACGACGACCACCCGCAGTCCCGCCGACGCCGCGAAGTACGCGCTGGCCGCGCCCACCACACCCGCGCCGACGATCACCAGGTCCGCGCTCACGTCGCCGCCCTGCCCCACCGGCCACCGCGAGGGCGGGTCGCCGTCGTACCCGGTCCGGCGTCGGCACGGGTGGCGCGCGGGCCGCGCCGACGATCCGCCCGCTGGCCCCCACTCATGGTGTGTCTCCGGCGCCGCCTGCCCACAGCCCTCGTACGTGACCGATGTGGCGGTGCATCAGCAGTTCGGTGCCGGCCGGGTCGCGGGCCTCGACGAGGTCCAGCAGTTCGTGGTGCTCCGCGGCCGAACGGCCCAGCCTGCCGCTCTCGAGCAGCGGCGTCAGGCCGAGCAGCCGGGTCCTGGACCGCAGGTCGGACACGACGTCCACCAGGAAGCGGTTCCCGCTGTAGCCGAGCAGGGTCAGATGGAAGACGTGGTCGGCCTCGATGTAGCCGACCAGGTCACCACACTCCACCGCGTCGACGATGGCCTGCGCGAGTCTCCGCAGTTCGGGGAAGTCCTCCTTCGGGATCACCGGCACGACGTTGCGCACGGTCGGCGGCTCGATGAGCAGCCGGACGGCAGCCAGGTCGTCGAGGTCCTCCTCGGACATCTCGGTGATCCGGAAGCCCTTGTTCGCGTGTGTGACGACCAGGCCCGCCTTCACCAGGTCGAGCATGGCCTCACGCACCGGGGTGGGCGAGACGCCGAGCTGCGCGCCCAGCGCCGGAGCCGAGTAGACGACGCCGGGCTCCAGCTTGCCGGAGATGATCGCCGCGCGCAGGGCCTCCCGGATCCGGTCGCGGAGGTTCTCCCTGCGGCCGATGTCGGGAAGGTCCGGGACGGGCGCGGGGCTCACAGCAGGAACCCCGCAGGGAACGGGTCGGTGGGGTCGAGGTGGAACTGCGCCGTCGCGGTGACCCACGCCCGGCCGGTGATCGACGGCAGAACCGCGGGGAGCGACCCGACCGTGGTCTCGCCGAGCAGCCGACCGGTGAAGCGGGTACCGATGAACGACTCGTTGACGAAGTCGTCGCCGATGCCCAACTCGCCGCGCGCGTGCAGCTGTGCCATCCGGGCGCTGGTGCCGGTGCCGCAGGGCGAGCGGTCGAACCAGCCGGGGTGGATGGCCATGGCGTGCCGGGACAGCTTCGCGGTCGAGCCGGGGGCCTTCAGGTAGACGTGGTGGCAGCCGTTGATGTCGGCACGCTCGGGGTGCACCGGCCGGTCGTGCTCATTCACCGCGTCCATGATCTCCAGGCCGGCGGCCAGCAGTTCGTCCGCGTGGGAGCGGTCGAAGGGCAGTCCCAGCTCCGTCAGGTCGACGACCGCGTAGAAGTTCCCGCCGAAGGCCATGTCGTACTCGACGGCGCCGAAGCCGGGGACCTCGACCTTGCGGTCCAACGCGTACGCGAACGACGGGACGTTCTGGATGGTGACCGATTCCGCCGCACCATCGCGCACCGCCACGGACGCGACGACCAGCCCGGCGGGGGTGTCCAGCCGGATCGTGGTCACCGGCTCGACGACGGGCACCATCCCGGTCTCGACGAGGACGGTCGCGACGCCGATGGTGCCGTGCCCGCACATCGGCAGCAGCCCGGAGACCTCGATGAAGAGCACACCGTAGTCGGCGTCGGGACGGGTCGGCGGCTGAAGGATCGCGCCGCTCATCGCGGCATGGCCCCGTGGCTCGTACATCAGCAGGGTGCGGATGTCGTCGCTGTTCTCCATGAACCACAGTCGCCGCTCGGCCATGGAGGCGCCGGGAATCGTGCCCATTCCTCCGACGATGACCCGGGTGGGCATGCCCTCGGTGTGCGAGTCGACGGCGTGGAAGGTGCGGCGGGACCTCATTTGTAGCCCTTGGCGAGCACGGCCTCGGTGTCGGCAGTGATCCGGTCGGCCACCTCGGTCGGCAGTGCCAGGCGGGGCGGGCGGCAGGCGCCGCCCTTGCGGCCGGCGATGTCCATCGACAGCTTGATCGACTGGACGAACTCGGTCTTCGAGTCCCAGCGCAGCAGCGGATGCAGGTCTCGGTAGATCGGCACCGCCTTGGCGAGGTCGGCGGGGTCGTCCGAGGTGACCAGCCGGTAGAGCTCCATCGTGCTCTCCGGGATCGCGTTCGGATATCCGGCGATCCAGCCGACAGCGCCGGCGACACCCAGTTCGAGCAGTACGTCGTCCGCACCGACCAGCAGGTCCAGGCCGGGGGCGAGTTCGGCGATCTCGTACGCCCGGCGGACGTCGCCGCTGAACTCCTTCACACCGACGACCAGTCCCTCGTGGAACAGCTCGGCGAGCAGCGCGGGGGTCAGGTCCACCTTCGTGTCGATCGGGTTGTTGTAGGCGACGACCGGCAGCCCCGCGCGCGCGACCTCCCGGTAGTGCTCGACTACCGCCCGGTGGTCGGCGCGGTACGCGTTCGGTGGCAGCAGCAGGACGGAGGTGGCTCCGGCCTCGGCGGCCTGCTCGGCCCAGCGGCGGGCCTCGAACGCGCCGTACGCGGCGACGCCAGGCATGACGCCGAACCCGGCGGGGGCGGCCTGCACGGCGGTCTCGACGACGCGGGCCCGCTCCTGCGGGGTCAGGGTCTGGTACTCGCCGAGCGAGCCGTTGGGGGTCACGCCGTCGCAGCCGCCGGCGGCGAGGAACCGGACGTGCTCGGCGTACGCGTCGTGGTCGACGGAGAGGTCGTCGTGGAAGGGGAGTGCCGTCGCGACGTGTACGCCGCGCCACGGCTTTGCGGGGGTGCTCATGCTGGCTCTCCTCAGCGTCGTAGGGGGAACGCGGGGTCGTGCGGGGTCACATCTGCTGGGCGGCCGCCATCCACTTCTCCAGCCCGTCGGCCGCCAGCGGGAGCGCGCGGGACAGCACCTCCGAGCCCTCCGGCGTGACCAGGATGTCGTCCTCGATGCGCACGCCGATCCCGCGAAGCTCCGGGGGCACGGTCAGGTCGTGCGCGTGGAAGTACAGGCCGGGCTCGACCGTGAGCACCATGCCGGGCGTCATGACCGCGTCCTGGTACGCCTCCCGCGAGGCCCGGGCGCAGTCGTGCACGTCCAGCCCGAGGTGGTGGCCGATGCCGCACACCAGGTAGCGCCGGTGCTGCTGCCCGGTGTCGGACAACGCCTCGTCCACGGAGACCGGCAACAGCCCCCAGTCCGCCAGGCCGCGGGCGATCACCTCCATCGCCGCGTGGTGGAACTCGCTGAAGCGGCGGCCGGCGCCGACCGCGGCCAGTCCGGCCCGGTGCGCCTTCTCCACCAGGTCGTGCACCTGTCGTTGCGCCGGCGAGAAGCGTCCGGAGGCGGGGAAGGTGCGGGTGACGTCGGCGGTGTAGTAGCTGTTCACCTCGACGCCCATGTCGAGCAGGAGCACCTCGTCCGGCAGCACCGGACCGTCGGCGCGCACCCAGTGCAGCGTGGGCGCGTGCCGGCCGCTGCCGACGATCGTGGCGTAGCCGGGGCCGTTGCCGTACGCCCGGGCGTACCGGTCGAAGGTGCCCTGCAGCCACCGCTCCCCCGGCCCCTGGATCGCCGTGGGGATCTCGCGTACGACCGCGGCGAAGCCCTCGACCGTGCGGTCCACCGCCTCCCGGAGCTGACCGATCTCCCAGTCGTCCTTGTACATGCGCAGCTCGGCGAGGGTACGGCTCACCTCGTCGTCCCGGGTCACCTGCTCGGTGAGCTCCGCGAGCGGCCGGACGTCGACGCCGAGCGCCCGCGCCCAGTCGTCCAGGCCCGGGGCGGCGCCGACCCACAGCTCCCCGTACCGGGCGTCGGCGAAGAAGCCCGGGTCGCCGGGGTAGGCGGGCGGCGGCAGGTAGAGGGTGGGGTGACCGTCGCGGAGCACGACGGTGGCGTTCTCGACGGCGCAGCCGGTGGTCCAGAAGAAGTCGCTGTCCGGACGGAAGTCGTATGCCGTGTCGTTGCTGCGTACGGGCGCCTCGCCCGCGGTCAGCACGATGGTGCGCCCGGGCAGCGCCTCGGCGAGCCGGGCCCGGTGGGCGGCGGCGGCTTCGGCGGCGCCGGCGACGACCGGCGGGGTGCGGTCGGGCACGTCCCAGCCCGTCGCCAGGTACCGGGTGAACGCCGGGATCTCGGAGAGCTTCGGCGGTCTGCCGTCACGCATCGGAGGTTCCTTCCTGCCGGATGTGCCGCGTAGCCTTCCGCCGGTCGTCGACTCCTCCGCCGGTCTCCCGGACCAGCTGGGTCAGCCGGGCGAAGACCCGGTCGTCCTCGCGGACGCCGTCGTGTTCGTACTCGTTGGTGATCCAGGTCTGGAGGTTGCCGACCCGGGAGGCGGTGTCGAGTTGCAGTCCCGCGTCGACGTACATGTCGTCGTGGTAGACGGCGGCGGCCACCGGCACCTCGTTGACGGCCAGCCGGTCCGGGTCGTAGAGCGACGGCCACTCCTGCCGGGTGGCCAGCAGTTCGACGGCGTCCCGGAACGGGCGCAGCTCGGCGATCTCCTCGAACATCCAGGGATAGATCATCTCGCCGGTGAACAGCAGCGGCCTGGCGTCCTCGGCGAACTGCGGACGTCTGTCCCGTTCGGCCTGTGCCGCCCAGCCGGTGGCGGTGGCGCCGTGCCCGTAGATGCTCTCGTGCAGGGCCGCGAACAGGGGATTGTCGGCGTACGACGTCCTGGTCAGCACTTCGTGCCGGAAGGTCGCGGAGAGTTCGTCTCCGGAGAACGCCTCGTCGAGCAGCCAGTGCAGTCGTTCGTACCCGGGCTTCATGCCGAGGTCCATGCCGAGCGACTGGAACCGGCGGACGGTGAGCACATCGCCGTCGGGCAGCAGCACGTCGCCCTGGGCCAGCCGGTCGGCGATCCGGGCCACCTGGGCGACCTGGTGCGGGTACCGCCGGTAGAACTGCCGGTTCTTGGCCTCGACGCGGGGGTAGGTGCGCCGGTAGACCTCCGCTGCCGACGGGTCGAGCCCGGGCAGGCCGCCGGTGACGTAGCAGGCGGTCAAGCCCTCCGGGGCCCTCGACAGGTACGTCAGGGTGATGAAGCCGCCGTACGACTGCCCGAGGGTGGACCAGCGTCCGCCCCCGAAGACGGTCTTCCGCAGGTGCTCGTGGTCGGCCACGATCGAGTCGGCCCGGAAGCAGGCGAGGTAGGCGGCGGCTTCCTCGGTGCTCGGGAAAGCGGCCATCCGGCGGCCGTCGATGCGGGTGCTGCGGCCGGTGCCGCGCTGGTCGACGAGGACCACGCGGTGCTCGCGCAGTGCCACGTCCAGCCACCCGGACCGGGTGAGCGGGCGGGGGCCCTTCCCGCCGGGCCCGCCCTGCAGGTAGACCAGGCACGGCAGGTCGTCGCCGTCGCGTACCGGGTCGACGATTTCACGCGCGAAGAGCTGGATAGTGCCGCGCTCCGGATCGGACCAGTCCAGCGGTACGTCGCTGACGTGGTCCCGGACGCGCATGCCGGGGATCGTGTAGGTCGCGGCGACGGTCATCGGCATCCTTCTTCCACCGTGCCGGTCGACCGTGGCCAGGTTCGACGCAGCGTCTCGAACGTCGTGCGATACCTCGTCGACCTGGTCACGAAGTCCCTACTCGGACTGCCACGACGCCATCGGACGACGCAGTAGGGTGTGCCATTGCACTGACCCTAATGTGAATGCGATCACCTGCCAAGGGTGGACATCACGAATGACCCGGCGCAGCCGAACGACCGCACCGCGCGAGGGCCCGCGGCGACGGTTCGTACCGCCGCCGCGGGCCCCGGCGTCAGTGGCGCGGCCAGCGGCCGACGACTGACGCCGCGCCCCCGCCACGGCGGACCGGCTCGGCCGCGGCGAGCAGCCGACCGTCGCTCAGGAACTCGATACCGGTCGCGGAACCGATCTCGGCCGTCGAGGCGAAGACGTGCCCCGGCGGCAGGCTGCCGGCGTACGCGGCGATGAAGTCCGGCTCGGCCTGGGTGCTGGCACCGTTTCGCTGCGACGCCCGCGGCGCCGCGAGGGCCTCGGGCAGGGTCATGCCGAGGTCGATCCGGTTGACCAGCATCTGCAGGACGGTGGTGATGATCGTCGCCCCGCCGGGGGTGCCGACGGCCAGGAAGGGCCGCCCATCGGCCAGCACGATCGTGGGTGCCATGGAACTGCGCGGGCGCTTGCCCGGCGCCGGCAGGTTCGGGTCGGGCGCGGTGCCCTGGGTCGGCGCGAAGTTGAAGTCGGTCAGTTCGTTGTTGAGCAGGAACCCCCGGCCGGGTACGACCATCGCGTTGCCACCGGTCGCCTCGATCGTCAGGGTGTACTCGACGACGTTGCCCCATCGGTCGGCCACGGTCAGGTTCGTGGTGCTCTTGCGGTCGTCCCGGGTGTCGGCGGCCGCCGCGGCCGAGCAGCCGCCGTACGCGCCGTCCGGTACGCCGGGCGCGACCGGCTTGGGCAGTGCCACCGAGGCGTCGATCCGGCAGGCGCGTTCCTTGGCGTACCCGTCGCGCAACAGCTCCCGCAGGACGCCGTCCGGGGTGTGGTCGCCGACGTAGCGGTTGCGGTCGGCGAACGCGAACGCGCTGGCCTCCAGGTAGTGGTGCATCGCCTGGGTCGCCGTCATCGACCGCAGGTCGTACTGCTCGAGGATGTTGAGCGCCTCACCCACCGCGACGCCGCCGCTGGAGGGGGTGGACATGCCGTACACCTCGAGGCCGCGGTAGTCCGACCGGGTCGGCGCGGGAGCGTGGGTGCGGTAGCCGGCGAGGTCCGCCGCGGTCATGCCGGCCGGGCGGATCGGGTACGGCCACGACCCGATCGGCCGCTTCGCCATCGGCGGGTGCTGCACTGTGGCGGCCACGTCGCGGCCGATCTCGCCCCGGTAGAACACGTCGGTGCCACGCTTGGCGATCAGCCGGTAGGTGTCGGCGAGGTCCTGGTTGCGGAAGGTGCCGCCGACCGCCGGTGGTTGGCCGCCGGGCAGGTACAGCGCGCTGGTGGAGCTGAACTGACCGAAGGCGGCCCGGTTCGCCGCGATCTGACCGGCGAAGGTCTCGTCGACGGTGAAGCCGTCCTCGGCCACCCGGGCGGCGGGGGCCAGCATCTGGGCGAGCGACCGGGTGCCCCAGCGGGCGAGCGCGTCCCGCCAGGTGAGCAGCGTGCCGGGTACGCCGACCGACAACCCGCTGATCCGGGCCTCGTCGAACGCGTACGGCTGACCGGTGGCCGGGTTGACGAAGCTGGTCGCGGTCATCGAGGCCGGTGCCGCCTCGCGGCCGTCGATGGTGTGCACTCGCCTGGTCCGGGCGTCGTAGTAGACGAGGAATCCACCGCCGCCGACGCCGGCGGAGAAGGGTTCGGTGACGCCGAGGGTGGCCGCAGCCGCGACCGCGGCGTCGACCGCGTTGCCGCCGCGGCGTAGCACGTCCAATCCGACGGCGGTCGCGGTCTCGTCGACGGTGGAGACGGCACCGCCGTAGCCGACGGCCACCGGCTGCTTCGGCGGCGCCGCCGGTCTCGCCGCCTGCGCGGGTACGGCGGCACCGGCCGCCAGGGTGGTCAGGGCGAGGGCCGCGGTGCACAGGACCCGGAGTCTCATGTGGCCTCCACAGATCGACACAGGTGAGCCTTCTGCCTACTCCGTCGGATCGTCGTAGGCAACCGAGACGCGACGGCACCGGTCGACAGGTCGCAAGCCGACCAATTCGCTCAAGTCCGATATTGACACGAGAATTGCTCGGACATAGAGTGTCATCGATTAATGTGTCTCTCCCGAGCCCGCAGCGCGACGACGACCGAGAGGACGTGCCATGATCGTCCGTACTCGCCGATCCGTGATCCGAAGAGTGGCCCAGCTCCTCGCGCTCTGCCTGGCGTTGGTGACCGTCGTCGCGCCGCCGGCCGTCGGTGCGGGGCGCAACGCGGCGCCGGCCTTCAACGTGATCGCCTTCTACAACGGCACCTGGGATGCGGCGCACATCAGCTTCGTTCGCGAGGCCAACCAGTGGTTCCCGCAGATCGCCGCGCAGTACGACTTCGCCTACACCGCCACCAACGACTGGAGCCGGCTCAACGCGAGCAACCTCGCCCAGTACCAAGTGGTGATCTTCCTGGACGACCTGCCGCCGGCCGCCCAGCGACCGGCCTTCGAGCAGTACATGCGCGCCGGGGGCGCGTGGCTGGGCTTCCACGTCTCCGCGTGGACCGACAACCCGGGCGGGTGGGACTGGTACCACAACCAGTTCCTCGGCAGTGGCGCGTTCCAGACCAACACCTGGGGGCCGACCACCGCGGTACTGCGGGTCGAGGATGCCACCCACCCGTCCACGTCCCGCCTGCCCGCCACCTTCACCTCGTCGGTGAGCGAGTGGTACAGCTGGAGCCGCGACCTGCGCGCCAACCCGGCCATCGACATCCTGGCCTCGGTCGACCCCAGTAGCTTCCCGCTCGGCACCGACCCGAACCAGACCTGGTACGGCGGCTACTACCCGATCATGTGGACGAACACCGACTACAGGATGCTGTACGCGAACTTCGGCCACAACGCCATGGACTACGAGCGGGACGTGCCGCTGTCGTCCACGTTCGCCAGCGAGGTGCAGAACCGCTTCCTGATCGACGGCCTGCTGTGGCTCGGCGGCGGCGGCACCACTCCCCCGCCGTCCGACCCGATCTCCCCCACGGCCTGGTACAGCGTCGTCAACAAGGGCAGCGGCAAATGCGTCGATGCCCGTGCCGCCGGCACCGCGAACGGCACGGCCGTCCAGCAGTACGCGTGCAACACCACCTTCGCCCAGCAGTACCAGTTCCAGCCGACCAGCGGCGGCTACCTGCGGGTGAACAACCACAACAACAGCAGCCGCGTCCTCGACGTGACGAACGTGTCCACCGCCGACAACGCGCCGATCCAGCTCTGGACGTACAGCGGCGGCAACAACCAGCAGTGGCAGGCCGTGCCGGAGACCGGAGGCTACTACCGGCTCGTCAACCGGCACAGCGGCAAGTGCCTCGACGTGCCTGGCGGCTCCACCGCCGACAGCGTCCAACTGGTGCAGTACTCCTGCAACGGCACCGCCGCCCAGTCGTTCCGGCTCGTCCAGCAATAGACCGTACGCACCTCGCCGCCGCGAGTCGCGTCATGCCAGATCCGACACTCGCCGCAGTCGATCAACTGTGGAGCCTCCTGCGGGGCGACCGTTACACCGCCTGCGGGGTGAGCTGGGCCAACCGCTGGCTCCTGATCGACTTCGGCAGTCAGATCGGTTACGCCTACATGACCTGCCTCAAGGACGTGTGATCGCTCCGGCGTCGACCGTCGCGTCACCGGCGCCGGTCGGCGGTTGAGCAGATCCAGCGCAGGGGGCACCCGGGCCGGGTGCCCCCTGCGCCCCGTTTCCGCTCACGGACGCCGGCCGGGGTCGGTGAGCGGCTCGTACCGTGGGAGAGCGGTCGCGGCGTCAGGCAGCGAGCCGCTGCCGCGCCGCACGCCGCTGCGCCTGCCGTGCCGGGTCGGCGACCGGAGCCGAGGCCAGCAGCCGCGACGTGTACGGCTGCTCCGGCGCCCGCAGCACCGTGGCGGCGGGCCCCTGCTCGACCATCCGGCCGTTCTGCAGTACGGCCACCCGGTCGGCGAGCTGGTCGACCACCGCCAGGTCGTGGCTGATGAACAGGCACGCGAAGCCGAACCGTTGCTGCACCGAGCGGAACAGTTCCAGGATCCGCGCCTGCACCGACACGTCCAACGCGCTGGTGGGCTCGTCGGCGATCAGCAGGAGCGGGTCCAGGGCGATGGCGCGGGCGATGGCCACCCGTTGCCGCTGCCCGCCCGACATCTCGTACGGGTAGCGGTCACGCATGCGCCTCGGCAGCTCGACCGCCTCCAGCAACTCGTCGACCCGTTCACGCTGCGCGTCCGCCGCCAGGTCGGTGTGCAGCGACAGCGGCTCGGCGATGCTCGCGCCGATGGTCCGCCGAGGGTTCAGCGACGACGCCGGGTCCTGGAACACGATGCCCAGCCGGGCTCGCAGTCGTCGCAACTCCCGTCCGTGCGCCCCCCGCGAGGCGGCGCGGGTCACGTCGACCCCGACCACTTGCACGGTGCCGGCGGTGACGGGCACCAGTCCTGCCAACGCCCTCCCGATGGTGGACTTGCCGGAGCCGGACTCGCCGACCAGGCCCACGACCTCGCCCTGGGCTATGTCCAGGCAGACGCCGTCCACGGCGCGGAACCGCCGGCCGCGGCGACGTCCCGGATACTCGACGACCAGGTCGCGTACGCGCACGGCCGGTTCACCGCTCGTCGCCGTCGCGGGCCGCGGTGCCGGTGCCTTCGCCGAGGGCTCCGGCTCTCGCGGCTCGGCGGACGCGGCCCCGGCCAGCCGCAGCTCCGGCAGCTGCGGTACCGCGTGCAGCAGCGCACGCGTGTACTCGTGTCCGGGGTTGGCGAACAGCTGCGCCACGGGTGCCTTCTCGACGAGACGGCCCTCCCGCAGCACCACCACGTCGTCGGCGAGGTCGGCCACCACGCCCATGTCGTGCGTGATCAGCAGGACGGCCATGTCGAGGCGGGTACGCAGGTCCCGCAGCAGGTCCAGGATTCCGGCCTGGACCGTCACGTCCAGCGCGGTGGTCGGCTCGTCGGCGATCAGCAGGAGCGGGTCGCTGCTGATCGCCATGGCGATCATCGCCCGCTGGAGCTGGCCACCGGAGAGTTCGTGCGGATGCGCGCGGGCCACCCGGTCGGGGTCGTCCAGACCGACCGCGGACAGTAGCTCCCGCACCCGGGCCGCGGCGGCCCGGCGGCTCACCCGGCGGTGGGTCCGGATGGCCTCCGCCACCTGGTCTCCGATGGTGAAGACCGGGTTCAGCGCGGTCGTCGGCTCCTGGAAGATGGTGCCGATTCGGCCGCCCCGCACCTCACGCAGCAGCCTCGGTTCGGCGCCGACCAGCTCCTCACCGGCCAAGGTGATGCTGCCACTCACCCGGGCGGTGGCGGGAAGCAGACCCAACGCGGCCATCGCGGTGACGCTCTTGCCGGACCCGGACTCGCCGACCAGCGCGAGCACCTGCCCGCGCCGCAGCTCGAAGGTGACCTCGTGAACCGCCTGATGCGTCTCGCCGTCCACCTCGAACGACACGGCCAGCCCGGTCACCGCGAGCAGCGGTGACCGGGTGGCCGTCGCGAGGGACGGCTCCGAGTGGGAGACCGTCATCGCTGCTTCAGCGATACCTTCAGGTAGTTCGGGTACGCCGGGAATGAGGGCACGAAGAAGTTCTGCACGAGCGAACCGTGCAGGAACGAGTTCCGCGTGTAGACCAACGGCACCACCGGCGCGTCCTGCATGATGCGCTTGTCCGCCTGCGCCCACAGGGCCTGCGCCTTGGCCGGGTCGGTCTCGGCGGTGGCCTGGTCGATCAGCTTGTCGACCTCCGACTGGGAGTAGCGGGCGCTGTTGTAACCGCCGCCACCGATCTGGCTGGACGCGAAGAGCGGCTGGATGTTGCCGTTCGCGCTCGGGAAGTCCGGCTGCCACGAGGCCAGGGTCAGGTCGTAGTCACCGCGGTCGCCGGTGATCTCGGCGGTCCAGGCGGTCTCGTCGACGGGCTTGATGGTCACGGTGATGCCGGCGCGCTGCAGACCCTGCTGGATCGCCTGCGACTTGGCGAGGCTCTGCTGGTCGTTCTCGGAGAGCAGGGTGAGGGAGAGGTTGGCCTGGCCGGCGTCGGCGAGCAGCTGCTTGGCCTTGGCGACGTCCCCGGACGGTTCGGCCGGGTAGAGGTCGTAGTCGGCCCGACCGGCGATGCCCGGCGTGATCAGGGTGGTGGCGAGCTCGCCGCCGATCGCGCCGCCGGAGGCGACCTGGTAGGCCCGCTTGTCCACGGCGTACTGGATGGCCTGGCGGACCTTGACGTCCTTCAGCGGCCCGCGCTGGGTGTTGATCGCGAGGTACGCGAGCGCGCCGGCGTCCGAGGTGACCAGTCGCTGCTTCGCCGCGGGGTTCTGCTGGACCTGGACGAGTTGGGCCGGGGGCACGAAGCCGGCGCCGAACGCGGACCGGTCGTCACCCGAGTCGGCGATGAGGCGTTGTGCCTGGACCGTCTCGTCCTGGCCCAGTTCGAAGATGACCTCGTCGGGGCCGCCGCCGCGCACCGAGTCGGTGGCGGCGTCCCAGTTCGGGTTGCGGGTGAGCTTGACCGCGACCCCCTGCTGGTACGACGCGACCTGGTAGGGGCCGGAGGCGACCGGGTTCTGGGCGTACTTCTGCGGGTCGTCCTTCGCCTTCGGCACCGGCGCGAACGCGGGCATGGAAGCGATCCAGGGCCAGTCCCCGTAGGCCGTCTTGAGGTGGAAGACGATGGTGCGCGCGTCCGGGGTCTCGATCGACGCCAGCTCCGCCCCGGAGTACGGGCCCTTGTACTCGGCGCCACCGATCAGCAGGCTCTTGTGGTAGCCCAGCCCACCGGAGAGTTCGGGGGCGAAGGAGCGCTCGATCCCGTACTTGATGTCCGCCGTGGTGATCGGGTTGCCGTCGGCGTACTTCACGCCGTCCTTCAGGGTGAAGGTCCAGGTCTTGCCGCCGTCGCTGCTCTTGCCGGTGTCGGTCGCCAGGTCCGGCACCACCTGTGCCGGCTTGCCGGGCTGGACGTCCCACGTGGTGAGCCGGCGCAGAACCAGTCCGAGGGTGGTGACCGCCAGGTTCTGGCTCTTCGCCGGGTCGAAGACGATGTCGCCGGCCGCGCTGAGGATGGTCAGCGTGCCACCCTTCTGCGTGGCCGTGGTCGACCCACCGGAATCGGTCGTCGTGTCCGGGTTCGCGTTGCACCCCGCCAGGGCGAGTACGGCCGCGAGCGCCAGCACCCCACGTCTCTTCATCAGAGTGATTCCTTTCGTTGTCCGGCGCTCAGCGCGCCACTCGCGGATCCAGGACGCCGTAGACGAGGTCCACGAGGAAGTTGGCGAGGATGATCAGGAAGGCGGAGAAGAGGGTGATCCCCACGATGAGCGGAAGGTCGATGTTGCCGACCGCGTCGAGCAGGAGGGAACCGAGCCCGGGCATGCTGAAGACCCGTTCGGTGATGACGGCGCCGCCGAGCAGCGTGCCGAGATCGAGACCGAAGACGGTGACGACCGGGATGAGGACGTTGCGCAGGCCGTGCCGGCCGATCACCCGCCGTTCCCGCAGACCCTTCGCGCGGGCCGTACGGATGTAGTCCTCACTCAGCACCTCGAGCATCTGGCCCCGGGTGAGCCGGGCGTACACGGCCGCGGAGAGCACGGCGAGGACGACCCACGGCAGGACGAGGTGCCACAGCCACTGCACCGGGTTCTCGGTCAGCGGCACGTACCCGGTGACCGGCACGATGTTGAGGGTGAAGCCGAACAGCAGGATGCCGAGGAGCCCGACCAGGTAGCTGGGTGCGGAGACCCCTACCGTCGACAGGGTCATCGCCGCCCGGTCGATCGCGCCGCCGCGGCGGACGGCCGAGAGAACGCCGGCGCCGACACCGATGATCAGCCAGAGCACCGCGGCGCCGATCGCGATGGAGAAGGTGACCGGGAAGCGGTCGACGATGAGCTGGGTGACCGACTCGTTGAGGCGGAACGAGTAGCCGAAGCAGGGTGCCGCGCAGTGCACGGCCGCGGCACCCGAGCCGAACGTGCGGCCGGCGACGATGCCGCCGAGGAAGCCGAGGTACTGCTGGAGCCAGGACTTGTCGAAGCCCATGAACGCCCGCGCGTCGGCCAGCCGTTCGGGGGTGCAGGGCCGCCCGCAGGAGAGCTGCGCCGGGTCCGACGGCAGCAGGTAGAACACGGCGTACGTCAGCAGGCTGATCACGAGCAGCGTGACGAGCATGCCGAACAGCCGTCCGGAGATCAGGCGGGCGAGTCTCACCGGTTCAGACCTCGCGTTCTGGGGTCGAGAGCATCCCGCAGGCCGTCGCCGAGCAGGTTGAAGGCGAGCGTGACCAGGAAGAGTGCCGCGCCCGGGAAGACGAGGAACATCGGGTCGGTCTGGACCCAGGAGACCGCGTCACCGATCGACCGTCCCCACGCCGGAGTCGGTGGGGGCACGCCGACACCGAGGAAGGAGAGCGCCGCCTCGGCGCCGATCATGCTCGGGATCTGGATCGTGGCGTAAACGATGATCGTGGCGGCGAGGTTCGGCAGCAGCTGCCGGGTGAGCAGGTGCCACGGCCCGGCCCCGACGGCGGTGGAGGCCACCACGAAGGTGCGCCGCTTCAGCACCAGTGTCTGGCTCCGGACGATACGGGCGATCGAGGTCCAGCCGAAGACCGCGAGAACTCCGACGAGCAGCAGTGGCTTCGGCAGGCCGGTCGGGACGATCGCGCCGAGCGCGATCACGAAGATCAGCCACGGGAAGCCGAGCAGGACGTCGATGACCCGGGAGACGGCCCGGTCGTACCAGCCGCCGAAGAAGCCGGCGGTGAGCCCGATGAGCACGCCGAGGAACACCGAGACGACGGTCGCGCCCACGCCGACCAGCAGGGAGGTACGCGCGCCGTAGGCCACGATCGCGAACAGGTCGCGGCCGGTCACCGGCTCGACGCCGAACCAGTGCTCGGTGCTGATCCCACCGCCGAATCCGATCGGCGCGCCCGCCTCGGTGAGAGCGTCGAGGTCGTAGGTGTAAGGGTCGTGGCCGCCGACGGCACAGATCAACGGTGCGGCCAGCGCGATGAGGAGGAAGAAGGCGACGACGCCGGCGCCGGCGACCGCCCAGCGGTCGGCCAGCAGCCGTCGCCACGGGTTCCGGGACTTCTTGGGCTGAGCCGGCGCCGGCGGCGCGAGTTGAGTGTCGGTCGACATGCTGGTTCCTCACAGGTGCAGGGGCGGGGACGGCTTTCGCTCAGAGCCCCCGACAACACCGCCCAGCCATGCCGACCTCCTCGATCCGCGTCCCGCCGGCGGCACTGTGCTCGACCGGCGCGGCGACCGAGCGCACCGGTCACCCTGAGCATGCTGCGCCAACCGGGTGGGCAAGATCCAGGGCAAGAGACCTATAACACATATCGGTTTGGTAGGGAATTTGATCGCCACACCCAGCAAACGTGCGCCGACCCGCGCCCCCGGTGTAGGGCCTCGTGCCTGGGGCGAAGCCCCGGGTAGGGTGACGCCATCGGCACCACCGGTCGGAGGTGACGTTGTCCGCCGGGACCGTCAGGGCGCGATTCCGACGTTGTCGATCCGGGCCCAGACCCGCTGCTGCACGGCCGTCATCGCCGGCCAACGCAGGCCACCCGGCCGTGGGTTGACCCGCTCGGCGTAGGGGGCGGGACGGAACTGCGGCTCGTAGAAGCAGCCGGTGCCGTAGGCCCGGTCGAATCCGGCGCAGGAGGCCGCGATCGACGCGGGCGTCGGCTTCCGCCCGGTGCGCACCCACGTGTCGAGCGAGGAGATCGAGTTCGCGTACTCCGCATCGCTCAGGGCGCTGTGCTCGGACTCACGGGTGAAGGTCTGCACCAGGTGCTCGTCCCGGCCGGCGCCTCGAAGGCTGGCGCGGTAGGCGGCCTCGTGCTCGACGAACGCCGTCGGGTCGTCGATCGCGTGCAGGGTCAGCACGGGAATGGAGACCCTGCCGGTGAGGTCGCTGTCGTAGGAGAGGTCGCGCAGGGCGGTCGGGTCGGCCGAGAAGCGCTGCACACCCGCGTTGAGCGCCACGTCGTCGTGCGAGCCGGCGTACCGCACTCCCTGATTGCTGAACGGGTTACGCCCGCCGAGCCGGCCGTGGACGATGTCGCGGAAGGTGAAGGTCGCGAAACGCAGGTGCGACTCCAGGGTGCGCTCCGGAACACCCGTCACGGCCAGGATGTCGTCGAGGTTGCGCTGCTGCGACGCCGTCCGCTCCGCCGCAGCGGAGGCGTAGCCGGTGCACTCCTGCAGCCGGGCGCGCAGCCCGGCGGTGGTCATGGTGGAGCCGGCCCGCAGGCCCTCCCAGAGCGGGTACTGGGGCTCGCTGGGCCGCGGGTGGTTCCGGCAGTAGTACTGGTAGACGACGCGGAGGTCGACGCGGTAGTCGTAGCCGCGGGAGCCGCCGCCGAGGACGCCACTGGTGAGCAGCGCGCCGTCGTACGGCCCGTGCTCCCCGGCGTAGGTCTCCACGACCTTGGCGGCGACGTTGCCGCCCCATGACTGCCCGTGCACGTACGTCCGCTTCGGCTTGCCGAACTCGCCGACGAAGAGGCGGCGCAGGTTCTCGGTGTCGGTGGCGGCCATCCGCGTGCCGTAGCCGCCCCGGCGGTAGGACGAGCCGGCCCACGCGTAGCCCTCCTCCACCATGACCGCCCAACGGTCCAGGTCGTCGACGCTGCGCTGCGGGTCGGACGTGTCACCCAGATCCGGCCCGCCGTGGGCGTGCACGACCAGCGACCGGTTCCACCGGTTGGGGATGGCGATCGCGTAGTAGGCACCGTTGGTGTCCTGGCCGGTGTAGCAGGTGGCCTTGCCCGCCAGGTTCGCCGGACACGCGGTCACCGCCGGGGACGGTGCGCTCGCCTGAGCAGCGGGTGCGGTGCTCAGGCTGCCGACCAGCGCGCCGACGAGCAGGACGGCCGGCCCGAGCAGGCGGCGGAGACGGCGGGCAGGTCTGGTGGTGGTTCTCGACGTGATCACGGCATGGCTCCTCGTCCTCACCGGCGCATCGATGCGCCTCACCGGGGAGGCTATGAAGAGTCGGCCGTGAAGGTGATCATTGCGTTCATACTGTTCATCGGATGTTTCGCACCGGCGGCGACCGGTGGGGACATCGGGGACAGTTGCTCAGCCCTTCGGGCGGAGCTTGTCGACCCGGGCGACGGACTGGTCGATGCGCTCGGTGCTGAGCTGTCCGCGGCGGACCAGGTCCACCACCGCGTCGAGCGTCTTCTCCACGACCTCCGGGTCGTACACCTGCTGGTTGGCGAAGACGAGCAGGTCGACGCCAGCCTGCAACGCCAGGCGGACGGCGTCGGTGGAGCCGTGACGGCGAGTGATGGCAGCCGCCTGCATGTCGTCGCTGACCACCGGGCCCTGCCAGCCGAGGTCGCCGCGCAGCAGGTTCGTGACCACCGCCGGCGACAGCGACGCGGGCAGGTTCGGATCCAACTGCTTGTTGAGCACGTGGGCGACCAGCACCGAGTCCGCCGCGCCAGCCCGGATCAGTCGCCGGAACGGTTCCAGCTCGACCGGTTTCCAGGTGGAGCTGACGTCGACGACCTCGAAGTCGGTGTTACCGGCGGCACTGCCGATCCCCGGGAAGTGTTTGAGTGAGGTCTTGACGCCAGCGGCGCGGTGGGCGTGGATCTCCTCGGTGGCGTTGCTGACCACGACGTCGGGGTTCGCGGAGAAGCTGCGGTCGAGCTTGCCGATCGCCCGGCTCTCCGGGTTGACGTTGAGGTCGACGACCGGCGCGTAATTCAGGTTGACCCCGATCCGCGTGAGGCTGGCGACCAGTGCGCGCGCCCAGTCACGCGTCGCCGCCGGCGAGTTCTCGGCACCGATCTCGGCTTCCGATCTGGTGGCGGGGAAGCCGTTGCTCGGGTTCAGCCGGGCGGTACGGCCGCCTTCCTGGTCGATCGACACGATCAGCCGGCGGCCCGGCGCGGCGCTCTTCAGATCTCGGATCAGGGTGGTGACCTGCTGCGGCGAGCGGATGTTGCGCTCGGCGTCGGTCTCCAGGTCACGGTCGAAGAGGATCACTCCGCCGAGGCCGTCGCGGATGGCCCTGACGATCCAGTCGTCGCGACCCACCCGGTCACCACGGAAGCCCACCACGAGCAGGCTCGCGATCTTCCGGCGTAGCGCCGCCTCGTCCAGGGTCCCCGTCGTGGCCCGGCCGGTCGGCCGCGGAGTGGGCGTGGTGGACTGGCTGGACTGGCTGGACTGGCAGCCCGTGAGTGCGGCCACGGCGGCCGAGCCGGCTCCCGCGAGCAGCAACCGGCGCGGCACACGCACTTTGTCCACACCCGCACGCTACGAGCCGTCCAGGCCCGACAGGGGACGAACGTGAAGGTCTCACCCGTTCGGTGCGGCGGTTACGAAACCAGCACCAGCTCGCGCAGCTTGCTGTCGAGAGCGGCCGCGTCCACCCCGCCCGGCCAGCCGCGCAGCAGCGTGCCGCCCTTGGCGATCATCACCACGCCCGGAGGCTCGCGGACGGCGTACGACTGCGAGATGGTGCCGTCGTCGTCGACCACGACCGGGTACTCCACCCGGTGGTCGCGCAGGTACTGCTGCAGATCATGGGTGGTGTCGTCGACGGCCACTCCGACGAAGACCACCTCGTCCCGGTGGGTGCGGGCCAGCTCGCTGAGGGCGTTCTGCCGCTCGGCGCAGACGGTGCACCACGAGCTGAAGAAGACCAGCACGACCGGACGCTCGGCCCACAGGTCGGCGAAGGCGACGCTGCTGCCGTCGGTCAGGGCGCCGGTGACAGCGGGTGCGCCGGGCAGCCCGGACGGGGGCGGGCGCAGCGCGAGGTTCGCCGGCGCCGGACCGGGCAGTGCGGTGGCCCCACCGGCGACCGGTTCCGGCCGTGCCGGCGGGTCGTCACCGCCGGAGCAGGCGGCCGTGGCGAACGCCACCGACAGCGCCAGCGTGACGGCGGCCAGGCGGGCTGCGTACCCCCGGGTCATGAGGGCACCACCGCTACCAGCGCCGGTCCTTCGCTGTCGTTCGGGGTGAGGGCGATCGGCGGGTGACCGTCGACCACCAGCCGGTACGCGCTGCGGTCGGCCACCGTGACGGGAACGGCGAATTCGCAGTACGTGGGCACGCGGGTCACCTCCAGGTCCTCCTTGAACGTCGCCACGGACGTGCCCGACGGCAGCGCACCCTCGGCGAGGGTACGACCGTCGGGGTCGATCACCTGGAACGGCGACCGGTTGTGGAAGTGGGTGTAGGGGCCGGTGCCGGCACACTCCACGCCCTCCGGCCGGATGTTGATGTCCCGGACGAGCACCCGCACGGTCATCGCCGAGCCGGCCTCCTCGGCGTCGTCGCACGCGGTCAACGCGCCGGCGGCCAGCGACGGTAGCAACAGCGCTGCCAGCAGACGCCGCATCTGTCCTCCAGATCGTTTGGGGTGCCGGGGGCCCGAGGGCGGTGGGCATGTGATCATCCCACCGCCCCGGGCCGTACGTGGTCAGCCGAGCTGTGCGCGGGGTCGCTCGACCCGGCACTGGCTGGTCACGGTCTTGCTGGGGTCGCTCTCCGAGGTGGCGGTGAGCGTCACCAGGGTGGTCGCCGTCGCGCCGGCGTTGGCGCCGACCGAGACGTTGACCGGCGTGTTGCCGCCGAACTCGGCCGTGGCCAGCTCGTTCGGCAGTTCCACCTTCCAGCCCTTGCCTGCGACGCTCGCCGAGAGCCGGTACACGTCGGACTTCAGGTACGAGCTGGCGTCCTCCGGGTGCTGCTGCCCACCGGCCACGTACTTGCCGGTGTTGGTCAGGTCGAAGGAGCAGGTCGCGCCCTGGCCGCTCGGCTTGCCCTTGGTGACCAGGTGCCCCTTGGACAGCTGCACGCCGTGCTGGCTCGGGCCGGCGCCGTCCAGCGAGCGGACCGCCACCGTGTACGACAGCACCCCGTCGTTGTCACGGCGAAGGTTGAGCACGTAGAAGTGCAGCCGGTTGGCCTCGTCCACGTACTCGTACTCGCTGCCGGAATTGGCGCCCGCGTGGAACAGCGCGTCGGACAGCTGCCGGTAGTCACCCATGGTGATCTTCTGCGGGGTGCCGTTCGGCTGGTAGAAGTCCACCATGTCGATGTCCTGCGGGTTGGCGTCGACAACCCAGACGAACGGCGCGCGGTCCGCGTTCTTCGTCTTGCTGATCAGCACACCGCTGTCGGGCGTGAACGAGTCCGCGCCCATCCGGTCGACGACCTCGAGGGTGTAGTTGTTGAATCCGCCGCCGTCACAGAGCGGGTTGGTGGCGGTGCTGCACGACGGGGAGCGGTCCCCGTCCATGGCGATGTTGATGCCGGTCAGTCCGTCCTTACCGGCGTCCACCGCGCGCGCGGTGACGTCGGCGACGACCATGCCGGAACTGGCCAACGCCTCCCGCGACAGCCGCAGAGCGTGCTCCTCACCGAGCAGCCCGATCTTAAGCTTGTCCCGGAGGGCGTGCAGCGAACCCATCGAGCCGCCGTTGACCGGGGGGATCTGCCAACGGGTGTGCGGGCCGCCCGGACCGTTGAAGGATCCGCGCGACATCATGCTCCAGATGCCGGTGTACGCGCGGCGCAGCGGCTCGCCGTACGGGTTGTTGTAGTTGTCGCCGATGCTCAACAGGTGGCTCAGCTCGTGGGCGTACGTGCCCTGGCCCGAGCTCTCCGCCTGCGTCGACGAGCCACCGCCCGCGTTCGGCCAGATGGTCGAGGCGGCCTTCCAGGACGTCCAGGGGACGTAGCGGGTCGCCGCGTAGTTGGGCAGGTTGGGGTCCGGCGGGCCCCAGGCGTCGGGCACGTCCTCCTTGGTCTGGAACATCATCTGGCCGAATTCCTGCCAGGTGGAGGACTCGTCCTGACCCGCGGAGAGGATGAAGACCAGTTCGAAGCTGTCGGCGACCTCCTCGCCGACGGCCGCCCGCCAGGCGCCCAGCCCGTCGGTGCGGATGTTCTGGCTGCACGCCTCCCCGGACGGGCACGCACCGGCGTTGAAGCCGTTGTCGATGCCGTACTGGTAGGACTTCGACGGCATCTTGTACGGGCCGAAACCGGTGAGGTCGACGCCGTAGCGGCCGTTGGAGTCCTGCATCCAGTACTCGTGCAGGGTGTGGCCCTTGTTCAGGTCGCCCGGCTTGTTGAGGAAGTCGGTGTAGAACTTCGAGACCTGGTCCCGCGGCACGTTGGTGGCGTTCGCCTGCGGGTTGCCGAACACCGACGAGCCCGCCGGCTGGGTGATGACGAACGGCTGGTCCACGTAGTCCAGGGTGACCAGCGCGATGTTGAAGTTGCGGACCGAGCCGCGGACGTTCGGGTCGGCCCAGTTCGTGTGTGGCACCGCCTTGTAGTCGTCCCAGGTCATCGTGTCCGGGTTCTGCCAGTTCTGCGGATCGAGCACCTGGAACGGGGCGGGCCCGTCCGGTGGGTGGCCGCCCGGCGCAGCGGTGGCCGGCCCGGCGGCGCCGGACGCGACCAGAACGGTCGCGGCCGAGGCGGCCAGTACCGAACGCCACACCGTGCGCCTCGAGGGCAGAAGGTGCATCAGATCACCTCTCAGGTGGGGGTTGGAAAGCGGAGTGATCGGTGGTCGATGTCGCTCACCGTCCACATGATCACTCCAGATTTCGAATCTAGGAGTCGGCCCGTCTGTGGTCACTGTGCAGATGTCGGCACGTGGGCCGGGGAGCCCTCCGACAGATGTAGGAGACAGGTTCGCCCTTCGGTCGGCGGCGTCGCACCGCCCCGCCACCGGGCGTCCGCAGGGGAACGGATCACCTCTTGCCGATGCCCGACCCCGAGCGTAGGAAGGACACCACACCACACCCGGCCCGGGTCCACGCCCGGCGTTCGCCGCCGGGTCTGCGTCCACTGAGTCCACCGTCGAAGGAGATGCGTGTGACCACGCCCAGACGGCTCCGTTTCACCGTGTCCGCGGTGGTGACCGCAGGCGTCGTGCTACTCGGCACGACCGCCGCCGCGGCACCACCGGCGGCCCCGCCGAGCTCCGCCACCCACGACACCTGCGACCCGATCGACCCGACGGCCTGCCTGCTGCCGTTCCCGAACGACTACTTCACCGTGTCCGATCCGGCCAGCCCCACCGGCAAGCGGGTGCAGTTCCCGGCCGACGCCCTGCCCGCCAACCTGCAGGGCGTCCCGATCGACCCGAGCGAGTGGAACCGGCAGGACGGGTTCAGCCCCGGCTCACCGATCCTCGTGCACGTGCCAGGCCTCGACGCGACGGCGACCGGAATCGCCCCGGTCACCGACGTCGGCCGCTCGCTCGCGCCGGACGCACCGATCGTGCTGCTCAACAGCGCCACCGGCGAGCGCACGCCGTACTGGGCGGAGCTGGACGCGCACGCCACCGGCCAACCTGACCGGCAGGTGCTCATCATCCGGCCGGCGGTGGCGCTCACCGAGGGCGCCAGGTACGTCGTGGGCCTGCGTGGCATGCGGGACCGGAAGAAGGCGCTGATCCCGACGCCGAAGGCGTTCAAGGCGTACGTCACCGGGGCCGGCCTCGGCCGTGGGGACCGCCGGGTGCCGCAGATGAAGCGGGTCCTCGCCGACCTGACCAGGGCCGGCGTGAAGCGGCACAGCCTCTATCTGGCCTGGGACTTCACTGTGGCGAGCCGGCAGGGCCTGACCGGGAGGATGCTGGCGATCCGCGACGGCGCGTTCGCCGATCTCGGTGCCGCGGCTCCGCGGATCAGCGTCGACCAGGTGACCGACTACACCCCGCAGCAGGATCCGAAGATCGCCCGCCAGGTGGTCGGCACCATCGGCGTACCGTCCTACCTGACCGGCGACGGAGGTCCGGGCTCGCGGCTGCACTACGGGTCGCCCCAGGGCGACGGCACGCCGCCGTCCAGGTACGCCCTCCCCACGCCGTCGGGCGCGACGCTGCGGGCGGACTTCGTGTGCAACATCCCGCGCAGCGCCTCCGCGGCCCTCCCGGCGCACCTGTCGCTCTACGGCCACGGGCTGCTCGGTAAGCCGACCGAGATCAACGCCGGCAACGTCAAGACGATGTCGGACACGTACGACTTCACCTTCTGCGCGACCAGCTGGATCGGCATGGCGTCCGCCGACGTCCCGTACGTGTCCGGCACCTTCGCGGACCTCAGCGCCTTCCCCGCGGTGGTGGACCGGCTGCAACAGAGCTTCCTGAACTTCCTCTTCCTCGGTCGCGCGATGATCCATCCGAAGGGATTCGCCGCCGACCCGGCCTTCCAGGACGCCGACGGGCGACCGCTCGTCGATGTCGCGGGCGGACTGCACTACGACGGCAACAGCCAGGGCGGGATCAACGGCGGCGCGCTCACCGCCATCGCCCAGGACTGGACCCGGTCGGTGCTCGGCGTACCGGCCATGAACTACTCCACTCTGTTGCAGCGCAGTGTGGACTTCGCCCCGTTCCAGACGATCATGGACGGGTCGTACCCGGACAAGGTCGACCAGCAGCTGATCTTCGCCCTGTTGCAGATGCTGTGGGACCGGTCCGAGGCCAACGGGTACGCCCAACACATGACCGACCGGCCGTTGCCGCGCACCCCGGCACATCAGGTCCTGATGCACGTGGCCTTCGGCGACCACCAGGTCTCCCCCGCCGCGGCCGAGGTGCAGGCACGCACCATCGGCGCCCGCCTGCACACCCCTGCCATCGCCGACGGCTGGTCACCCGACGCCAAGCCGTACTGGGGCATCAGGCCGATTCCGAAGTACCCGTACACCGGCTCGGCGATGGTGATCTGGAACAGCGGCGCCGCCTACGCTCCCCCGACGACGAACCTCGCGCCGGCCGGTCCGGATTACGGCGACGACCCGCACGAGTACCCGCGCGCGCAGCCCGGAGCGCAGCAGCAGAAGGCGGCGTTCCTGCTCACCGGCAAGATCATCGACGTGTGTGGCGGGGAACCCTGCGCCTGACGCGTGCCCGCCCGACGCGGACCGCGCCTCTGGCTGCTCTGGCGCATCGTCCGCACCTTGCCCACCGGCGAGGTGGTCACCTTCGCCAACGCTTGGCGGATCGTCGGCGTCGGCCTGGTGGTGGCTGGCGGCGGCAGCGCTGTCCAGTTGCTCGGTCATGTCGCGCACCAGGCCGTCGTCGCCCGCTCCGCCGCAGCCGGCGTCGTCGAGGCCGCGTTCTCCTTCTCTTACCTGCCGCTGGCGATCGGTGCGATCGTGCTGTTGCTCGCCGAGGTGTTCAGGCAGGGCGTGCGGCTACGAGTCGAGGTCGACGGGCGGGTGTGATGGCGCCAGCGTTGTGAACCCCTTCGCGCGCCGGGCACCTGTGTTCGTGCCACCGCCACCTCTCAGCACGTTTTCCGCCAGGACGGGAATTGAGTCGGGTCGGCTCAAGTTGTAGAGGGTGCCGGCCAGTTGGCCGACGTGAGAAACGTGGAGGAGACGACATGAGCACGGTGTCGTTGTGGACCCGGCGGGACCCGTTCGCAGAGTTCGACGCCCTGGTGCGGCAGGCCTTCGGGCCGGTCGTGACCCGGCCGACCGGTTTCGTCCCGGCGACTGAGGTCACCCGCGACGGCGACGACGCGCTGGTGCGGCTGGAGCTGCCCGGGTTGGATCCCGAGAAGGATGTCACGGTCGAGGTCGACCGGGACACGTTGGTCGTCCGAGGTGAGCGACGCGACGAGCGGGCCGAGGACCGCGACGGGCGCAGCCTTCGGGAGGTGCGCTACGGGTCGTTCCGCCGCTCCTTCCGCCTGCCGAGGCAGACGGCCGCCGACGCGGTGAGCGCCTCGTACGACGCGGGTGTGCTGACCGTACGGGTCGGGGACGCGTACGTCGGGCGCGGCGCCCGGCGTATCCCGGTCGGCTCGGCAGGCGAGCGGACCGCCGTCGAGGCGGGCAGCGAGCAGCCGGAGCAGCCGACGGCCTGACCGAACACCGATAACCACGCCGACCCGGTCCCCGCCCCTTGGGGACCGGGCCGGCGTGTGTCCGCAGGTGCCGGCGCCGTACCGGAGCCCGGTCGGGTCAGGCCGGCGAGGTGGGGCGGGCGTCGGGTCCGCCACCTCCGGTCGGGTCGAGGAAGACGTAGCGGACCGTCGGGAAGAGAGCGACGAGGCGCCGCTCGGCCTCGTCGGCGGCGACCTCGACGTCGGTGCTGCTCGCCGTCGAGACGAAGTCGATCTTCGCGGCGACGAGGATGGTGTTCGGGCCGAGGTAGACGGTGAGTAGCTGGTGCACCTGTTCCACGGCGGGCACCGCGAGCAGTTCGTGTCTGATCCTGGCCCGCCCCCGTTCCGGCACGGCACGGCCGATCAACAGGATGATGTTGCTGTAGCCCAGGACCGCGGCCACGTAGATGAGCAGCAGACCGATGGCGATCGACGCGAGACCGTCCCAGATCGGTTTGCCCGTCAGGTCGGTCAGGCCCACCCCCGCGCCCGCCAGCGCGAGGCCGACCAGGGCTGCGGAGTCCTCGAAGAGGACCGCCCTGGTCGGTGTGTCCGAGCCGTAGCGCACCAGCAGGAGCGGGCGGACCACGAACCGCCTGGCCCGGGCCCGGATCTGGCGGACCGACCGGGCCAGCGAGATGGATTCGAGAACCGCGGCGACCAGGATCACGAGGTACGCGAGGAGCGGTTGTTGCGGCCGCTCGGACGAGCGGATCGCCTCGATCCCCTCGTCGATGGAGAGGCCACCGCCGATCAGGAAGGTGGCGACGGCGGCGAGCAGCGCCCAGACGTACGTCTCCCGGTCGTGGCCGAAGGGATGCTGCGCGGTGGGTGGCCGCGCGCCACGGCGCAGACCGACGAAGAGCAGCACCTCGGTGGTGGTGTCGGCCAGCGAGTGCACGGCCTCGGCCAGCAGGGCCGCCGAGCCGGTGACGAACCCCACGACTCCCTTCGTGCCCGCCACCCCGAGGTTGACCGCGCCGGCCAGGACGACGGTGCGAAGGTTTCCTCCGGATTCCGGCGATTCGGGCATGTCCGCAGCTTATTGCCCGGCAAGTGGCCGGATCGGACGGTCGGTGAGACGGGAAGACGAGGGGTGGCCGGGCGCGAGCGCGCCCGGCCACCCCGATCCGGGTCAGGTCAGCGCTGACCGCCCAGGTACATCGCGTTGAACAGCAGACGGTAGGTGCCGTGCGACTGAGCCCGGTGCTGCGGCTTGAAGCCGATCATCACCACCTGCCCGTCACCCACCTCGGCGGTCACCACGGCGGCCTTCCCGCCGATGACGTCCTCACCGAGGATGAAGCCGCTCTTCAGCAGGTTCGTCTTCGGCCAGCTGGCCGCCACCGAGACACCCTTCGCGCCCTTCTCGACCTCGAACGCCGGCCCGTCGGCGACGAACGCGGACGCGGTCGATCCGAATCCGGCGCCGACCGGGTCAGCGGCGTCGACGTTCAGGTTCAGCACCGATCCCGGGATGTTGTACTCGGTCTCCTCAGTCCCTTCGGTCACGTCCCTGACCGGCACGCCGAACGCCTCGATCGGCAGCTGGGCGGCCCGGTTCAGGGTCACCACGGTGCCGCCTGCCTCGACGAACGCCTTGAGGTTGACTACGCCGGCGTCGGTCATCCCACCGGTGTACTCCGGCGGCAGGGATCCGGCCGCCCGACCGTTGCGCATCGAGTTGTACGTGGCGTCGGGCAGCACGATTGTGTCGAACTTCGCCCGCAGGTCGCCGGCCCGAACCGCCGCGTTCGTCAACTTCTCGTACCCGAACCCGAACTGCTCCAGGATGAGCCGGGTCCAGCCCTCGTCGTAGTTGTTGAACCCGTCGTACAGACCGACCCGCGGCGCGACGAGCTTGGTCACCTTCTTCGGCTTCGCGTCCACCGCCGCGATGCTCAGGCCCAACCTGGTGGCGAGCCCGGTCACCCGCTCGTCGGTGCCCGCCCCGGGCGTGACCAGGAAGGTCCCGGCCGGCAGCGTGCCCGTTCGGGTCTTCACCTCACCGCTGCTGCGGGAGACCTTGTCCCCGGCGGCGAGCAGGGCGTTCACGGCGGCCGCACTGTCGTTGACCCGGGGGTCGAGGGCGTACGCGTGCTTCGGCGCGCCGGCCACGACGCCCTTGGGCACGCTCGGCCAGTCGACGTCGACGGTGCGGGCCCGCACCTTCTGGTCGAGCTTGTCGACGGTCACGCCCATCTGGAACGACAGGGTGTAGCCGGTGATGTCGTACGGCGGCTCCAGCGGGCCACCGGGGTAGAGCCGACGGTCCGGGTACTTCTGCGGGTTGAGCAGGTCGAGCACCGCCGCCCGGTAGGGCTGCGCCTCCCGCACCAGGTAGCTACCGGCCGGGTAGGTGCGGTCGCCCACGGTGAACGCGTCGGTCGCACGTTCGACCCGGATGTTGTTCCACCGCAGCTTGTCCACCAGCTTCGTGGCGGTCGGGAAGTCCGCCTGGTCGGCGGGGATCACGTAGGTGGTCTTCGCGCCGTTCTGGGCGCCGTCGCGAGCCATCTTCGCCACGCCGGCGAGCAGGGCTTCCCGGTCGTCACTGGCGACCCGCAGCATCGCCCAGGACGCCGTCTTGATGTAGTCGCAGCTCTGCGACAGGTGCCACTCCCCGCCCTTCCAGGGGCTGGGGTAGAAGACCGACGGTTCGCTGGTCGAGGTGCCGTCGGCGAACGTCTTCGGGAAGGTCGCCGGGTCGTAGTACCGGGGTGTCGCCGAGGCGTGCGCCGTCTCGGTCAGGATGCCGATCTGGTTGTGGTAGTACGGCGCGGTCCGCGCGCCGCCGTTCCACCAGATGTCGTACGACTGGCGGGCCAGCGCGCCGACCTTGTCCTCGCGGTCCAGCCGCTGGCCCATCGCGTCACCGACGAGGTTGACACCGCGGATCACCTGCGGGTGGATGTTCGGGTTCATCGGGTCCTCGTAGGGCGGAATGCTGATCCGGGCCGGGAAGACCGCCGTCTGGTGCACGTTGTGCATGACCTGCGGGATCCACTCGTGGAACAGCTGACGCCCGATGTTCTGGGTCTCCTGCAGGTTGAACATGTACCAGTCACGGTTGTTGTCGTGCCCGGCGTACTTCTGGTAGAGCTCCGGATAGCTGGCGTCCTGGTAGGGGCCACCGAGGTTCTTCTGGTACCACTCGGCCACCTTCGTGCCGCCGTCCGGGTTGACGTTCGGCACCAGCAACGTGATGACGTTGTCCCGGATCTCACGGGCCTCCGGCGTCTCGCTGGTCACCAGGTCGTACGCGAACTGCGGCGCGGTCTGGTGCCCCGCCACCTCCGTGGAGTGGATGCCGAAGTCGACCCAGGCGACCGCCTTGCCGTTCTTGGCCAGCTCACGCGCCTCCTTCTCGGGCAGCTTGTCCCCCTGGGACAGCCGCACCGAGATGTCCTGGTAGCGCCGCAGGTTCCCGTCCTTGAGGTTCTTCTCCGACGAGACGATGGCCATCAGCTGCGGCCGACCCTCGCTGGTCTTTCCGATCTCGACCAGCTTCATCCGATCGCTGGCCTTGTCGAGCTTGCGGTAGTAGTCGGCGATCTGCTCGTAGGTCGCCACCTTGTAGTCGGCGCACGGCACCCAGCCGATGACGGACTCCGGCTTCGGTACTCGTTTGTCGGCGGTGGCGACGGATCCGGACGTCAGCACCGGCGTACCGATCATCGCGAGTACGCACGCGATCGGAACCGCGGTACGGGACAGTCTTCGTTTCACCTGACATCCCTTCACGTGGAACGACGAAAAAAGGGACCGAGTGGGGCGGCCGCACCGGATCGGACCTGATCGATTCAACAGGTTTCGATGGACTTCGGGAACGCCGGTAGTCGCACTAGAGCAAATCTTGAGCCTTGCTTGCGGTCGCGCAACGAGGCGCCGGGCCGGCCTGGGCGGCGGTTCTTCACGGAGGCACGAATTCGTGGATGACGAATTCGCGGGCACACGGTGACCTGAAGCCGGCACACCTCCGCCGATTTCCGACGGCGCGACGGGTAGGGCGGGAACGCCTCCCGCCCTACCCGCGTGTCACTGGGTGAGTTCGGCGACCTGCTCAGCCGTCAGCCGCGGCGCGTCGGCGGCGGACCGCGCACTCATCGCGGCGGGGGACGGGTCGGCGGGACGCCGCAGGTGCCAGTCCGTCGTCGCCTGGTAGGCGGCCACCACCGACAGGAGCCGGTCCTCGGCGTACGGGAGGCCGCCGAGGATGGTGCCGATCGGCACCCCTGCGGCGGTGGACCCGATGGGGAAGGCGATCTCCGGCAGGCCCAGGATGTCGAAGGGCACCGGATCGGTCTGCACCACCACGTCGCACTGGTCGAAGAGTTCGTGCAGGACCCGCTCCATCAGCAGCAGCCTGGCCCGCTGCCCGGTGATGAACTCGTTGCCACCCATCAACGCGCCCTGCAACCAGCTGGTCACCGACACACCGAAGCCGCGCAGGTCCGTACGCAGGTAGGGCATGAACGGCTCGCTGCGCTCGGGCAGGCGGACGTTGTTGAAGGTGCCGCCGGTGAGTTGACTCCACCCCTCCGGCAGGGTCACCTCCACCAGCGTGACACCGGGGATCGCGGCGAGCTGCGCCAGGTACGCCTGACGGGCCAGCGCGGCGGCGGACGTGCCGTTGGCGAACCCGGGCAGCACCCCGATCCGGGTCTCCCAGCGCAGCCGTACCTGGTCGCGCCGGTACACCGGCGTCGCCGCGTCGATCAGATCGGGCACGTCGGGCAGGCCCTGGCTGCGCGGGTCCGCCGGGTCCGCCCCCGCCATCGCGGTCAGCATGATGGCGGCGTCCTTGGCGTCTCGGGCCAGCGGACCGGGATGGTCACGGGTGTAGGTGAGCGGGATGATGCCGGACGCCGAGACGCGACCCATGGTCGGCTTGAGACCGGTCAGGTTCTGGGCGTTGGAGGGAGAGGTGATCGAACCACCGGTCTGCGTGCCGATTCCCGAGGTGGCCATCCGGGCGGCCACCGCCGTGGCGGTGCCCGTGGACGACCCGCCCGGGTCGACGTTGCGGTTGGCCGGCGCCCAGGCGTTCACCGTGGTGATCACACCGGCCGGCGTGGTGGCCCGGGTGGTGGCCAGTGGGCCCATCTGGGTCTTGCCCAGCAGGATCGCGCCGCCCGCCTTCAGGCGGGCCACCGCGGTGGCGTCGTAGGGCGGCACGAAGTTCTCGAAGAGGAAGGAGTTCGCGGTGGTGCGTACCCCTTCGGTGTAGTAGTTGTCCTTGATGGCCAGCGGGATGCCGTGCAGCGCGCCCTGCCGCGGCCGTCGGGCGGCGTCCCGCGCCGCGGCGATGGCCGCGTCGGCGAGTACCAGGTTGAACGCCTGGTAGACGCCGTCGTACGTGGAGATGCGTTCCAGCATCGCCTCGACCAGACGTTGCGGAGTCAGCTTGCCGGCACGGATGAGCCAGGCCGCCTCGGCGATCGTGCATTCGGTCGGATCGGCGAGGGCCTCCGGCCGGGGCTTCACGTAGGCGTTGGGCCGGTCCAGTGCCGGCTTCCCCTTCCCCGCCGGGCCGGCCGGCCGGGGGCCGCTCGCCGTCGCCACCGAGGGCAGCGCGACGGTGACGCCCGCGGCGGAGGCGGCTGCCAGCGCGGCGGCGCGGGCCAGGAACGCCCGACGGTCGATCGAACGGTCGAGTGGTCCGCCAGTCATGCCTTCCGCCATTCCGTGCTGTTCGAGGGGTACAGGACGGGCACCTGCTGCTGCGACAGCGCCTTGGCGGCATCGGGATCGGTGGCGCCGGGGACGGGCAGCTGGTAGGCGGCCAGCGTCGCCACGGTGCCCCGCAAGAACGAGCGCAGCGACGCGAGCACGGAGTCCTGGCCCGGTGAACCGGTCTCCGGATCCGGGGTGGTGCCTGACGGAAGCTGGTCCAGATCGATACCGAGAGCGGCGAGCCGGGCCCTGATCAGGGTGTTGAGCTCAGCGTCGGTCGGTGGAGCAGGGGCCATTGGCTCTCCCAAGTGATGCATGGCGATATGCCGTTGCGCGAAGTGATCTGAACCTAGGCCCACCCCGATGATCTGGAAGCGCCGTCGACATGGAAATTGAGCAATATTTGAGTCTCCGCTCGACGGCTCCTCTCCCCCGCCGACGCGCGAGGGCCTGTTCCACCCCCGTGGGGCGGAACAGGCCCTCGTCTCAACCGGCGGCACCTGCCGGACAGCGCCGGCGTGTGCTCACCGTTCGACAGTCAGACGTCCTGTCGCTTCGGCTCCGGTCAGGCCGTCGCCACGCCGAAGACGTGGATGACGCCGCCGTTGGTGTTGGTCGGGAGCGTCAGGCTGGCCAGCTGCTTGCCCGGCAGCAGCTCGATGGGCGCGGTCGCGAAGACGTACGTGGTCACCGGGTCGATGCCGGTGCCCATGTAGTCGCGGTACGCGGTCCGCACGGCCGTCAGGTTGCCGAAGGAGGGCTGCTGGCTGCCGCCACCCAACGTCCAGTCGCTGAAGCCGATCTCCGCCTGCTGGGTGGTGCCGTCGGTGTACGTAAGCGTCACCGTGCCGCTCGTGGCCTGGAAGGCGGCGCTGCCCAGCACGCTGAGCTTGGTGTCGCCCTCGGCCGGAGTGACGCGAAGTACCTGCCCGCCACCGCCGACGACGATGTTGTCGGGGTCGCCGGGAGCCACGTTCGGCCAGGTGAAGTCGAACTCGTTCACCGAGACGGTGGAGCCGGGCCGCACCCCGGCCGCCTCGAGCGCCGTGGCGGAGTAGCTCCAGCCGCCGGTGTCGAAGTTGGCCTGCGGGTTGGTGTCGTCGGCCGAGATGCCGTTGCTGTTCAGGTTCCACAGCACGCTGTCCCGTACGGCGACCGTGATCGGGAGCGTCACCTCGGGCAGCGCCTCACCGGACGAGGTGGTGGCGGTCACCGAGATCGTGTAGGCGCCGGGCTTGATGCCGGCGTCGGGCGAGACGGTGAGCGTCCTGGCGACCGAGCCGTCACCGGAGAGCGCGACTTCACCGTCGGCGGGCGTCACGTTCAGCCCGGCGGGCGCGGTGACGTGCCAGCGAACCTTGGTCGGGTCGCCGGTGAGCGCCTGCACCTGGTACGTCGTGTCCGACTTGCCGCCCGGCTCCACCTTCATGGTCTGCGGGCTGACACCGGTCAGGTACGGACGGCCGTGCCCGAACGACGGCGGCGCGTCCGCGGACGAGGTGCCCCAGGACTGGTTCGGCTTGCCGGCGAGCTCGAAGTCGAGCTTGCCGCCCTTCTCGACGAGCGAGGCGGGCACCCAGGTCTTGGTCGACTTCTTGCCGTCGACCCGCACCGACTGGATGTAGAGGTTCTTCGCCGAGGCGTCGGGAGCGTTGATGGTGATGTTCCGGCCCGGTCCCCGGTTGATCACCGCGTGGGTGAAGAGCGGGGCGGAGAGCACCAGGTCGGCGCGGCTGGGGTTCTGCGGGTACAGGCCCAGCGCGGAGAAGACGTACCACGAGGACATGGTGCCGGCGTCGTCATTGCCGGGGATGCCGCCCGGGGTGTTGCTCCAGAGCTGGTCGATCACCGCCCGGACCGTCTCCTGCGTCTTCTGCGGGACGCCCAGGTAGTTGTAGACGTACGGCGCGTTCATGTCCGGCTCGTTGGTCGGGTCGAACCGCGTGAGGTCCCGGGCGGAGAAGTCGAAGCTGCCGTCCGGCGTACGGAAGAAGGAGTCGAGCCGCTGCTCGGCCGCCTTGTTCCCGCCCATGGCGCGGGCCAGACCGGCCAGGTCGGAGTACACCATCCAGGTGTAGCGGGCGCTGCTGCCCTCGACGAACCCGTTCTCGGTGGCCGGGTTGAACGACTGCTCCGCCCACGCGCCGTCGGCCTTGCGGGCCCGCAGGTAGCCGCCCTGCGGGGTGGCCGTCAGGTCGAACACGTTGCTCCAGTTCCCCGAACGGTCGAGGAACGCCTTCTGGTTCGCGTGGTCGCCGAGGCGTCCGGCCAGTTCGGCCAGGCCGAAGTCGGCGACGGCGTCCTCCAGCGTCTCGGCCGCGCCACCCCAGCAGGAGCAGCCGTCGGCCGGCACGTAGCCCAGTTCGAGGTACTTGTCCAGGGCGGGACGCTGCCCGACGCACGCGACGTTGCAGCCGCTGCTGTCCGAGTCGTTCGCCGTCGGAACCGTCGCGGCGGTGATCAGCGAGTTCAGGGCGCCCTTGACGTCGAAGTCCCGACCACCGAAGGCGTAGATGCCGGCGAGCGCCGGAGCCGACGGGTCACCCGACATGACGGCGGTCTTGCCGTTGATCAGCAGCCAGCGGTCCCACTCGCCGTCGCGCTGCGACGCGTAGTTGAACAGCGACTGGGCATAGTCGCTGCCGGCCTTCGGGTTGATCAGGGTCATCAGCTGCACCTGGGCCCGGTACTGGTCCCAGCCGGAGAAGGTGCCGTACTGCACCTTCTGACCCTTGGCCAGCTGGTGGGGCTTGCCGTCGGCGCCGAGGTAACGGCCGTCGACGTCGCTGGCGATCGTGGGTTCCAACATGGAGTGGTACAGCGCGGTGTAGAAGCTGCTGAGCTGGTCGGCGGTCCCGCCACCGACCTTGATCTTGCTCAGTTCCCGCTGCCACGCCTTGGTGGCCTCCGTGCGGACGGCGTCAAAGGTCTTCTGCTGCGGGTTCTCCGCCCGCAGGTTGGCCTCTGCGTTGTCCAGGCTGACGTACGAGACGGCCACCTTGACGCCGACCTGAGTCGTACCGTCGGCGAAGGTGACGTAGGCGCCGGAGCCCTTACCCGCGGTCGGGAAGCCGCTGGTGACACCGGTGCCGCCCGAGGCAGAGGCGCTGCCCGCCGTCACGGTGCCGTCCTGCCAGGTGCCGAACCGGGCGAACGGCTGGTCGAAGTGCGCGGTGAAGTGCAGGGTGTACGTGCCCTTGCGGTTGTTCGGGCTCTGCGGGCCGCAGAAGTTGCCCGCGGTGACCGAACCGGTGACGGTCCGGGCCTCCGCGTCCACCTGCACGGTGGCGTCGGTGCTGCCGGTCTCCGAGTTGGCGGTCCGGAACAGCATGCTGGCGGGCTGGTCGGCCGGGAACCCGAAACGGCCCGACCCGGTGCGCTCGGTGGTGGTCAGTTCCGCCGACGCGCCGCTGTCGAGGGCCACCCGGTAGTAGCCGGCCCGCGCCGTCTCGTTGGCGTGCGAGAAGTTGCTCGCGTACTTCGCGTCGGAGACGTCGATCGTGGGCGATGAGTCGACGTCACCCACGTACGGCATGATCGGGATGTCGCCGGCGCCGCCGTTGCAGCCGACGCCGTTGAGGTGGGTGAGGCTGAAGCCACGGACCCGCGTCGCGCCGTACTCGTAGCCCCCGGGTGCGGGGGTGGAGACCTGGTTGCCGCGGGTGGTTTGCGGACTCCACGACAGCATGCCGAAGGGGCGTACCGCCCCTGGGTAGGTGTTGCCGAGGTTCGTGGAGCCGATCAGCGGGTTGACGTAGGAGGCGGGGTCGGTGACCAGGTGCGGTGGCCCCGCCGGCGGGGCCGGCGGGGCGGCGATGGCTGGGGTGCCCGCGGCGGCGGTCGCCAGTACGGCTACGGCCGCGGCCGCGATCCCGGCGAGGGTTCGGCGTCTTGCGGTCTGCGCCGCACGCGCCAGTGGGTCTGACACTTTTTGCTTGCCCTTCAGTTGACGGACCCGCGCTGTGAGCACGACGAAGACAGCGATGCGCCGGCGTGCAGTCCACACCGGAGGGCCGTCCCGCGCCGTTCTGACAACGTTGTCGGAAGCCAACGAAGGATGTTCTGCCTTTCCCGGCGACGTGTCAAGATCCTTTTGGCCGGAAATGTGGATCAGTCGCCGAGGCCGGCGGGCGGACGTGACCACCGCGGCGACGGGCGTGCCGCCCGCGCCCCGGCTCCCACTGCATGTCAGGCGCCCCAGGAGGGGTCCAGGACATCGACGAGCTTCGCCCGGTCGAACACCCGGCTCCGGGACTCCTCGATGAGCTGCCGCGCCCGCTCGGCGACCGGGCCGACGAGCCGGCCGCCGCGCTTGACCACCATCCCGTCGACCAGCACGGTGTCGACGTCACCAGGCCCCGCGTTGGTGCCGGCCGCCAGGCCGGCGGAGGCGATACGCCGGTGGCTCCGGCCGCAGCCGACCACGGCGACGGCGGCGAGGCCGACCAGCGCCAGCGCCGCGAACCCGGCCAGGGCACCGCGCGCTCTGGCGATCTGGCTGGCGACGCCGAGCCCGATGACCGGGACGGACAAGCCTGCGTAGCTGGTGACGAACAAGGTCGCGAGCGTGCCGGCTCGTCGGTCCACCTCGCTGAGCTGCACGACCGTGGTGAGGCAGGCCCGGAAGAGCAGCCCGGCGGCCCCGCCGGTGACCGCGCCGAGTTCCCGCTCGTGGAGATCTCGTTGACCGCCACCGGTGGTGGCGGCTCGGTCGATCACCTGGAGCGCATCCGGGACGGTTCGCTGGAACTGGCCGCGGTGATCACCCCGGATCGGAGCCGGGGATCCGCCGACAGGTGCTCTCGACCGACGAGGTCGTCCTGGCCTGCCCACCCGATCACACCCTGACCGACCGGAACAGCGACCGTCGACGACGGCCGCGACCCGTCAACAACCGGGAAGCCGCGCCCGCGTCCGGACACGGCGACGATGTCTAGACTTCGCGCCGTGACAGGACACGGGACCGACGAAGGCGTGACCGAGGCATGGAAGCGGATCGAGGACGGGCTGAGTCGCGTCCTGCCGGCTTCGCTACGGCACCTCGCCGCACCGGCCGAGGTCCAGGAGATCGATGCGGTGGAGGCCGCCCTGGCCCAGCCGCTGCCCCCGGATCTGCGCGCCAGTCTCCGCGTGCACAACGGAACCACGTGGCCCCATGCCGGGTCGGGTCAGCCCAGCCCGGTGCCGCTGGACTGGTTCTACGACACCAGCCAGATCATCGAGGCGACCCGGATGTGGCGCGACAACCACAATCCGGAGCCGGAATGGGACGATCCCCAGGTCTGGGCGTACCTGGTCGACGAGGAGCTGATGCGCCTGAACGGTCCCGTACGCCCGGTCGTGGGTACGGCGGGCACGGTCGTGGTGGGCGACATGAACGGCGACGTACATTGGCTGCTCGACTTCGACCCAGCGCCGGGCGGAACGCCCGGACAGGTCGTTCGGGTCGACATCGAGTGCTCCTCGTGGGACGTGCTGGCGCCGTCCTGGGCGCAGCTGCTCCACCGTTACGCCGAGGATCTGGAGCTGTTCGCGGCTGACCCCGGCAGGTCGACCCTCACGATCGATCAGGACCTCGGACCGGCGTGCGAATGGGGCATGACGTCCGAACTCTGGGCAACGCGTCCCGCGTGGCTGCAGGGCGTTGAGGCCCGTAATCCGCACCTCTGACGGTCTGAGGCCCACCCGCCGGTCCCCGCTGCTCGGGTGCTGACCGCACTACCCGAGGCGCTGGCGGTACTCGGGTTCCCCGGCGACGACGTCCTGCACCAGTTCGCCGTGCCGCGCGTCGACGCGCCACAGGCCGTCTCGACGGACGAGTTCGGCGAGCGCCGGTAGGTCCATGCTCGGCGCAGCTCGATCATCTGCGCGCACGCCGCCAACCAGGCCATCGCTGCCCTGCCATCGCCCGGGTTGCCGAGCCGGTGAGCTGACCCAATAGCCGCCACGCAGATTCTCATCCGGCGGGAGCCGGGTTCCGGCGACAGGGACGGCGGCCGGTGCCGGCAGCAGCGGGCGTACGGCCGTACTCGCGGTGGCCGCGCCGACGGGCGCTGCGTGAGGTCGCGGCACCAGCAGCAGGATCACACCGAGCAGGGCCAGCACGGCCACCGCGTCGAGCCAGTAGTGGTTCCCGGTGAGCACCACGACGGTGAGGGTGACCAGGGGATGCAGCAGCCAGAGCCAGCGCCACCGGCTGCGGCCGGCGGCGATCAGCACGATCGCGACCACGGTGGCCCATCCGACGTGCAGCGAGGGCATGGCGGCATACTGGTTGGAGAGGGTGTCGGTGGCGGGGTCGCCGTACGCCCGCGGTCCCATCAGCTGGCCCGTGTCCAGCATGCCGGTCGCGGAGAGCAGGCGCGGTGGCGCCATCGGTACGAGCGCCTGGATGGCGAACCCCACTACGCACAGCACCGCGAGGACTGTCCGCGCCCACCGGTACACGGCGGGCCGGAACAGGTACGTGTACAGCAGCAGCGCCCCGGTGGCCGGGAAGTGCACCGAGGCGTAGAACATGTTCGCCGCGCGGACCAGGTCACCGTGCGGCAGGAAGGCCCGCTGCAGCGACGCCTCGTCGGGCAGTCGCAACGTGCGTTCCAACGCCCAGAAGTGCGTGGCGTTGTCGTATGCCATGGAGAGGTCCCCGACGACGAACAACCGGGTGATCTTGTATGCCAGGAACAGTGCGCCCACGAGCAGCAGTTCCCGAAGGGCGTGCGGGCGCTTCCCGCGGTCGTCGGCACCCACGGCGTTCCTTTCGCGCGACGAGGGATGGGCAGGTAGAGGGCTGGATTCGCCGGTGAACGGCGACTGCCCTTCGGTCGGGGGCTGGTCAGGCGGGGGTGCGCTCGCGGCGTTCGGCTCGATGTCGAGCGGCCGGCGCGGTGGTCTGATCACGTCGGCCTGGTCGCTGCCCGCCCGGCTCAGATGGCCGGTGCGGCACGGCCGAGGGGAAGACCTTCGCGCAGCTGCGCGATGCTCATCCGGACGAGATCGGGAAGGGTGGCTTCGGTCTCCCCGCCGGCCCAGAACGTGAGCACCGCCCGCATGGTCGCGCCGGGGACGGCAGCCAGCAGATGCGGAGCGAGGTCATGCTCGATGTCGGCGCCGGTGCGCTCGGCGATGACCTCGGCGATTAGCCGCTCGACACGACCGAACACCGCCAGTTGCTGCGCCAGCATCGCCGGGTGCTCGGAGCAGACCCGCACCAGCGTCGCGACGTCGCGCTCCCGCTCGCCGAGCACTGTCATGATCATGTCGGGCAGGACGTGCGCGAGCGAGTCCCACACCGGCTCGTCGGCGGGTCGGGCACGTAGCGCCTCGACGAGCGAGTTCGCGCGCAGCAGGATCCCGTCGAGGATCGCCTCTTCGCGGCTCGCGAAGTAGTTGCGGAAGGTCCGGGGCGACACTTCCACTGCCGCGGCGACCGCTTCGGCGGTCACCGCCTCGATCCCGTGCTCGGTCATCAGTGACCACGCCGCATTGCTGAGCGCGATGCGGGTCGCGAGCTTCTTCCGCTCACGCAAGCCAAGATCCGAGGTCACGCGACAACTATCCGCGCGCACTTCTCAGGCGGCAAAGTTTCCATGTCGGAAAAATGGTGCAATGAGTCACACTCATGATCGCTACCGCGCCGCCGTGTGCCGCACGACACTCAGCGGGCCTGATCAGCACCAGGAACGCTCGCCGCGCAGGGCCGAGCGGAAACCCTGGCCGGATCGGCATCACCATCGCGACCTGCGAGAACACTGGCGGCCGACGGCAGCGGACGGTTGCCGTCCACGCCTGACTGCCTGACCGGGGCATCGATTGGATGCCAGGGAGACCCGGTCGGGCCGGGGACGGCCCCCCGGCCCGGGCAGGTCGGACGGCTATCCCCCGGCCATAGCGCCGAGGACGATGAACGGCTCCTTGCCGGCGACGACCTCCTCGGGCAGCGGCGCGTCGGGCGAGTCGTTGGAGAGGTCCTCCTCGCAGGCGTAGAAGCGGACGAACGCGCGGCGCTTGCCGCTGTGCCGGTCACGGATGGTCCCGAGCAGCATCGGATACCGCGCCTCGAGAGCGTCCAGCACCGAACGCTGGGTGACCGCGCCGTCCGGCCCGGTCACCTCCTCGAGACGCACCTCTCCGGTGACGTGTGCCAGGTTCTTCAGGTGGGCCGGGAGGAGCACCCGGATCACGGCAGCACCTGAGCTTCCACGGAGAGCACGGGCGGCAGGTCCCGGACGATCGACGCCCAGCTGTCGCCGCCGTCGGCCGAGTGGTAGACCTGGCCGCCGGTGGTGCCGAAGTAGATCCCACCCGGGTCGAGCGTGTCGACGGCCATCGCGTCGCGCAGCACGTTGACGTAGCAGTCGGACTGCGGCAGCCCCCTGGTCAGCGGCTCCCACTCGCCGCCACCGGTGCGGCTGCGGTACACGCGCAGCTTGCCCTCCGGCGGGTAGTGCTCGGAGTCGCTCTTGATCGGTACGACGTAGATCGTCTCCGGCTCGTGCGGGTGCACGGCGATCGGGAAGCCGAAGTCCGACGGCAGGTCGCCGCTGACCTCGCGCCAGTTCGCCCCGGCGTCGTCGCTGCGCATCACGTCCCAGTGCTTCTGCATGAACAGGGTGTCCGGTCGCGACGGGTGCTGGGTGATGTGGTGCACGCAGTGGCCGACCTCGGCGTCCTGGTCGGGGATCTCCCCGGAGCGCAGGCCCTTGTTGATCGGCAGCCAACTGTCGCCGCCGTCGTCGCTGCGGAACGCGCCCGCCGCCGAGATGGCGGTGTAGATCCGGCCCGGATGCGTCGGGTCCAGGATGACCGTGTGCAGGCACAGGCCGCCTGCGCCGGGTTGCCAGGACGGCCCGGTCGGGTGGGTGCGGAGCGCGGTGAGCTCGGTCCACTTGAGGCCACCGTCGGTGGACAGGTAGAGGGCGGCGTCCTCGGCCCCCGCGTACACCGTGTCGGGGTCGTCGCGGGACGGCTCCAGGTGCCAGACGCGCTTGAACTCCCACGGACGTGGGGTCCCGTCATACCAGAGATGCTCGCCGACCTCGCCCGCGTAGGCGAAGTCGTTGCCGACCGGGTTCCAGCTCTTGCCACCGTCGTCCGACCGCTGGATCAACTGACCGAACCAGCCACCGGACTGCGAGGCGTAGAGCCGGTTCGGATCGACCGGAGACCCGGTCAGGTGGTAGATCTCCCAGCCACCGAAGTGCGGTCCCTCGACCGTCCAGTCGCCGCGCCCGCCGTCCGACGTCAGCACGAACGCACCCTTGCGTGTGCCCACCAGCACCCGTACGCCAGTCATGCCCGAATCCTTCCGTTCGGTTCGGCAGTGCCGTCGGGTGAGGACCCGTCACCACGCCGAAGCTCATCGGTCACCGTCAGTCGTACTCTCCGGGTACGACGAATTGGTGTCCATGTGCCCGACGGCGTGTCGGAGAAGCAGACGTGATGGGTTTCCGGGGTCACGTCCCGTCCGGTCGGCAGCGCACGCCTCACCGATGCGGCCAGCCAGCCCGACCAGGACGATGGCGTGTCCATCAGTTCACGCCGGGGACGCGTCTGGCTACCGGCGGGGCAGGCAGCCGTACTGTTCGAAAAGCGCAAGGTGGCGACGAACAACCGCCTGAGCAGGCATTCGCCTGGAGCGGGCTACTGCGATTCAGCCCATGCTTCGACGGCAGCGGCGAACTGGACGGCCGGAAGCCTCACCATGACAGCGTCGCCCGATGATCGCCCGCTGTTGGCGACCTCAAGCCCGAGCAGGGCGAGATCACCGGCGCGAAGCCGAGAACGGGTTTGCTCGCAGGTTTCGTCAGCAACCGGTCCTTCCTCATCTCGCTCCCAAGCGCCCATCCTGAGCGAGCTGCCATCCACGTGCGATTGCCAATCATGACGGGGGCGCGGGATTCGAGGACTGCGGCTCCGGCCATCGGGTGGGGCGAGTTGCCCCACCCGATGAATGCGCCGCTCGGCTTGCTCAGCCTTCGGCTGCCGCCGGCTCCGCCGACAGGCTGTCCATGAACGAGCTGACCGAGAAGACGGCCCGGCCGGGGCCGGCGGGGCCGTAACCGGGCGGGCTGGACAAGCCGTTCGCCTCCATCGTCGCGCGGTAGATCTCCAGCAGCCGGATGTGGTACTCGAGCGGCGCGCCCTGCGGGTTGCTGCGGCCGAGCGGAGTGGTCGGCTCTGGGCACCAGGTGGTGAACCGGGGGGTGATACCGCGGGACATGAAGTACTGCAGGCCCTCGGCGGTCGACTCGATCGCCTCGTCGACGGTGGTGAAGCCGTGCGGGGCGGCCATCTCCACTCCGGCGACGAAGTTCGGGATGACGTTACGAGCCCCGAAGACCTCGGCGGAGTCGAGGATGCGCCGGTGCCACTCCTCCCGGCCCACGTACCGCTCCTTGCCCGGGCAGTAGAGCTCGAAGAGACGCTTGTCCCACACCTCGTAGTTCGGGTGGTAGATCCGGATCCCGTAGTCGTGGAAGCGCTGCACGTCGGCCCGCGGCAGCGCCTGGGCGACCACCTTGCCGATCCACCGGCCCGGGAACCGCTCCTCGATCGCCTGGGCGTAGCGGCCGTAGAAGTCGGCCTCGGCGAGCCCGTCGACCTTCGAGGTGATGCTGCCGCCGGTCAGCGTGTACGCCTTCGACGCGCGGGCCGTGTCGTACTTGTCGATGATGGCCAGCGCTTCGAGGACCTCGTCGACCGGCTTGACCCCGGTGTACGGGCGGCCGGCCTGCTTGTGCTGACGCCAGTTGTGGTTGATGTCGCAGTACTGGCACTCCTCCTTCGCGCCGAAGTACTGGCAGACCCGGAAGGCGGTCAGGTAGATGAGGTAGCCCCACTGGATCGTCGGCGCGACCTCCATCACCGACTTGCCGTTAGCGAGCGTGTGCCGGTAGTAGTCCGGCATCGGAGGAAGGCCCACCTCGGCGATCGCCCGCCCGTCGAGGAAGAGCTTCAGCCTCCCGTCGTCATCGGGCTTGACCCGGTACGGCGAGTCGGGGTTGGTGCGGACCGAGACGACGGTACGGCGCAGCTCGTACGGGCCACCGGTGAGCACGATCTCCTCCGGCGGGCGGCGCAGCGCGGCCGCACCCAGCTCCGGCAGCGTCCGGTGGTCGAACGAGAAGATGAAGTACGACTTCGGCTTGACGTCGCCGCCTTCGTTCTCCGTCAGCGCCGAGTCGTCGAAGGCCAGGCCGCCGCGCAGCAGGTCCTCCTTGATGACCGCCTCGCGCGGCACGTGAGGAAATCGTCCCATGAGATCTTCGATGAGATCGGTACGCGACGACATGCGCCCTCCCAGTACGTCGTGCACGGACGCGCCAGCGGGTTCGTGCGGTGGACTTCAGGTTTCCGGCGGCCCGGTATTCGAGGGGGCAAACCGTAGCACTCACCTCGCGGCCACCTGAGGGGTTGAGAGCCAGTTCACGAGCGGTTGACCTGAAGTGCGGTTCAGGTCTTAGCGTCGTGCTGTCGACCACCTACCGGTGCTGACGCCTGCGTGCTCAGCAGTGCCGGGACCGACGTCGACGCGCGGTCCGAGGCAGCGGCGGACGGCTCGTCCACCACGACCCCCGAGCTCACCGCCCGCTGCCGGAACTGACATCGTCTGCACCATCACCGGAAGGAGAATGAGTCGGATGCGACTGGCACGTTTCCTCACCCCCCGCACCACGGCGAGCGCTCACTGCGATCTGCCGTGTGGTGTCTACGACCCGGCCCAGGCACGGATCGAGGCCGAGTCGATCAAGGCCATTTGTGAGAAGTACCAGGCCAACGAGGACCCGGAATTCCGCACGCGCGCCCTGATCATCAAGGAGCAGCGGGCCGAGCTGGTCAAGCACCACCTCTGGGTGCTGTGGACCGACTACTTCAAGGCGCCGCATTTCGAGAAGTACCCGCAGCTGCACGGCCTGTTCAACGAGGCCACCAAGCTGGCCGGCGCCGGCGGCGCGAAGGGTTCCGCGGATCCGGAGGTCGCGACCCGGCTGCTCGCGAAGATCAACGAAATCTCGGAGATCTTCTGGGAGACCAAGCAGGCCTGATCCGCGGCGGGGCGGGCCATCGCGGCCGCTCCCAAGCCTCCACCGCGACGGTCCGCGGGTGAGGCACCGCACCCTCTCGTGCGCGCCGCCTCACCCGCGGACCCCGCCAGTGAATGCCGCCCTCCCGCTCGACCAGAAGGGGTCAACCGACGTGACCAAGCAGATCCGTCAACTCGACCGGGTGGTCATCCGATTCGCCGGTGACTCCGGTGACGGCATGCAGTTGACCGGCGACCGGTTCACGTCGGAGACGGCGCAACTGGGCAACGACATCTCGACGTTGCCCAACTTCCCGGCGGAGATCCGGGCGCCCGCCGGGACGTTGCCGGGTGTGTCGAGTTTTCAGGTGCACTTCGCCGACCATGACGTCCTGACTCCCGGTGACGCGCCGAACGTGTTGGTGGCGATGAATCCGGCCGCGTTGAAGGCGAACCTGGCCGACCTGCCCCCGGGGGCGGACATCATCGTGAACACCGATGAGTTCACCAGACGCAGTCTGGCCAAGGTCGGCTATGCGACCAGTCCGCTCGACGACGGCTCGCTCGCCCCGTACTCGGTGCACCCGGTGGCGCTCACGTCGATGACGGTCGGCGCGCTGGCCGACGCCGCAGTGGCGAAGAAGGACGCCGAGCGGGCCAAGAACATGTTCGCGCTCGGGCTGCTCTGCTGGATGTACTCCCGGCCGTACGAGTCGACGCTGCGGTTCCTGGAGCGCAAGTTCGCGACGCGTCCGGACCTGGTCGGGGCGAACAAGGCGGCGTTCCGGGCCGGTTGGAACTACGGGGAGACCACCGAGGCCTTCGCGGTGCGGTACGAGGTGAAGCCGGCCCGGATGCGCCCCGGCACGTACCGCAACATCACCGGCAACCAGGCGCTCGCGCTCGGGCTGGTCGCCGCGGGAGTGCGCTCGAAGCTACCGGTCTTCCTGGGCGCGTATCCGATCACCCCGGCCTCGGACATCCTGCACGAACTCGCCAAGCACAAGAGGTTCGGCGTCACCACCATGCAGGCCGAGGACGAGATCGCCGCGGTCGGCGCGGCGCTCGGCGCGTCATACGGCGGAGCCCTGGGCGTGACCACCACGTCCGGGCCCGGGGTGGCGTTGAAGAGCGAGACCATCTCCCTGGCGGTGGCGTTGGAGCTGCCCCTGGTGATCGTCGACGTGCAGCGCGCGGGCCCGTCGACCGGCATGCCGACGAAGACCGAGCAGGCCGACCTGAACCTGGCCCTCTACGGCCGCCACGGCGAAGCGCCGCTCGCGGTGATCGCGCCCAGGTCACCGTCGGACTGCTTCTACGCGGCCCTGGAAGCCGCCCGGATCGCCCTCACCTACCGCACCCCGGTGATCCTGCTGTCGGACAACTACGTCGCCAACGGCTCGGAGCCGTGGCTGCTGCCCGACGTCGACTCCCTGCCCGACCTGCGCGTCGAGTTCGCCACCGCCCCCAACGGCGAGGACGGCACCACCTTCCTGCCGTACCTGCGCGACCCGGAGACGCTGGCTCGCCCGTGGGCCATCCCCGGCACCCCCGGTCTGGAACACCGGATCGGCGGACTGGAGAAGGCCGACAAGACCGGCGACATCTCCTACGACCCGGCGAACCACGACTTCATGGTCCGCACCCGGCAGGAACGCATCGACGCGATCGTGGTGTCGGACGTCGACGTCGACGATCCGGACGGGACCGCACGAGTGCTCGTGCTCGGCTGGGGCTCCACGTACGGGCCGGTCGGCGCCGCCTGCCGGGCGCTGCGGGAACGCGGACTGCCGATCGCGCAGGCGCACCTACGGCACCTCGCGCCGCTGCCGGCGAACCTGGGTGAGGTGCTGGCCCAGTACGACAAGGTGGTCGTCCCGGAGATGAACCTCGGCCAGCTGGCCCATGTGGTCCGGGCGAGGTATCTGGTCGACGCGATGCCCTTCAACCAGGTCAGCGGCCTGCCGTTCACGGCCGCGACCCTGGAGAACATGCTCGAGGACGTGGTCAAGAATGCCTAACCCAATTCCCGTCACTCCCGTGAAGCTCACCGGCAAGGACTTCAAGTCCGACCAGGAGGTGCGCTGGTGCCCGGGTTGCGGTGACTACGCGATCCTCGCCGCCATCCAGCAGTTCATGCCCGAGCTGAACATTCCGCGGGAGCGGACCGTCTTCATCTCCGGCATCGGCTGCTCGTCGCGCTTCCCGTACTACATGAACACGTACGGCATGCACTCCATCCACGGCCGCGCTCCGGCGATCGCCACCGGCCTGTCCGTCTCCCGACCCGACCTCTCGGTGTGGGTGGTGACCGGCGACGGCGACGCGCTCTCCATCGGCGGCAACCACCTGATCCACGCGCTGCGACGCAACGTCAACCTCAAGATCCTGCTGTTCAACAACCGGATCTACGGACTCACCAAGGGGCAGTACTCCCCCACCTCCGAGGTCGGGAAGATCACCAAGTCGACCCCGGTCGGCTCGGCGGACGCACCGTTCAACCCGCTCTCCCTGGCCCTCGGCGCGGAGGCCACCTTCGTGGCCCGCACCATCGACTCCGACCGCAAGCACCTCCAGTCGGTGCTGCGCGCCGCCGCCGAACACCAGGGATCGGCGTTCGTGGAGATCTACCAGAACTGCAACATCTTCAACGACGGCGCCTTCGACCTGATCAAGGACCCGGCGACCCGGGACGAGCACCTGATCCGGCTCGAGCAGGGCCAGCCGATCACCTTCGGCAACGACGGCCGGTTCTCGGTCGTACACCCCGAGGGCAGCTTCGGTCTGAGAGTGCAGGAGGGTGGCACCCCGATCGTCCACGACGCCACAGTGGATGATCCAGCGTACGCCTTCGCCCTCACCCGGCTCTCCGGCTCCGACCTGGCCACCACCCCGATCGGCGTCTTCCGGAACGTGTCCCGGCCGTCCTACGACGAAGTCGTGCAGAAGCAACTCGTTGACGCGGCGGCTGAGGCCACCGGCACGCCTGAGGAGATGCTCGGTGAGCTGCTCAGCAGCGGTGACACCTGGACCGTCTGATCCCACCGTCAGTTCACCCGGCCGGGGTGCCCCACCCGTTCGAGGCGGTGTGCTCGGTGACGATCCCGTCCGGCGCGCGCATGCGCCACGCGTCGGTGACGAGTTCGCTGAGGCGTTCGACGGTCACCTGGTCCAGTCGAAGCATGACCAGGGGCAGTCCGTCGTAGGCGGGCGTGGTGAAGAATCGCTCGGGTTCGCCGAGCAGCAGCGCCTGCTTCTCTGCCTCGTCACCGACGTACAGCACCGCGATGTCGGTCCGGATGACCCGCGGGCGGCCCGGTTCGCGTTCGGGATACGACCAGACGAAGCCCTTGCCGGCGACCCGGAAGTCGAAGCCGTCGCTGTCGATCTCGACCACGTGTGGTAGCGCGAGCGCCAGCTGACGCACGTCGTCGGCGTCAGCCATGGAGGTCTCGCTCGGATGCCGGATCCCGCATGGGCACAGGCTAACCGCCGGCGGTGACAGTTCGCGCCGCACCGGAGGCGGCGCACGCGACCCGTCCCCGGCGCAAGCTGGTCACGGCGCGAACCGATCACGGCGCGGGTCGACCCCGAGGCGCGCAGCAGCCGGTGATCCGCCGGAGGTGCCTCGGCGTCGACGAGCTCTCCGCCGCGGGATCGGTGGCACGGCCGCATGAGCGCCACCGGTCACCGATCCCGAGCGACTGATCAGCTGCCCGGCTTGTAGATCCGCTCGATGTGGCCCTTGAGTTCCTGCGGATAGAAGTAGACCGGCCGGAGGTCACCGCTGGCGTAGCGTTCGACCTGGTCGTCGAAGTGGGGCGAGTCGGGGTGCCCGCTCGCGCCGCCGGCCGTCACCGCCCAGGCGCGCAGCTTCGGCCCGAATTCGACGACCGCGACGAAGCTGTTGCCGCTGGTGCCGTAGTAGCGCTTCGTGCCCGGGTAGCGCCGCGCCCCGAACGAGGCGAGGGAGCCCCACTGCGCGGAGGTGAAGGGAACCGGGGAACTCGGTTTGGTGTCGTCGAACGTCTGGTTGATCGCACCGTCGTTGCGCTGGAAGCGGTTGATCTGCCCCCAGGGCACCTGCCAGCTGCCGAAGTCCTGGGTCAGCCGGGCGGCGGCCTCCTCGAGCGCGGTGAGCCGCTGCGCGTCGGTGGCGCCCTCGGCGAGATAGTCCCACATCGACATGCCCGCGTCCCTGGCGGCCTGGGACAGCGGGGCCCAGAGAGCCTCCCCCCAGAACACGGCCAGCGACGTGGCGGTCGACTCCGCGCCCCACCGGTAGTCCCAGCCGCGCAGCAGGTCGACCGGTTCGGCGAGCCCGGCCCGCTGCCGGTCGCCGGCGGGCAGTTTGTCCCAGGCGGCGACGAGCTGCGGCACGAGGCGGGCGAAGGCGGTCAGGTAGGTGTCGAATGCCGCTGCGATCAGGCTCTGCGGGGTGAAGCGGCGTTGCGCGGTCAGCACCCGGATGGCCTGCGGTCCGCGCGGGTTCTCACCGGCCTGGTCGAAGTATCGCGGGTAGTCCTCGGCCTTGGGGCTGTACGGGCCGGCGGCGGTCCAGGGCCAGTTGTTGGTGTTGAACGCCCAGCCGTTCCTCGGGTTCACTGCTTGCGGCAGGCCCTTGAGGCTGTGCAGCCCGCGCCAGTCGGTCGCCGGGTCGCTGCCGTCGACAGGTTTGCGGTAGTCGAAGCGGTCGTCGCGTACCGGCATGAACTGCGGCACCAGGAAGGCGATCTCGCCCTTGGAGTCGGCGAAGAGCGTGTTGTTCGAGCTGTTGGCCTTGTAGCCGGCCACCTGCATGAAGTCCGCGTAGTCCCGGGTCTTGGTGCGCAGGAAGCTCTGCAGCAGCGCCTCCACGGGCTTGTTCATCAACGCGAACGCGATCCACTTGCCGTCCGCCTCACGCACGATCGGTCCGTGGTGGGTGGCGAAGGTGGTGAAGGTGCGCTTCGCCCGCCCGCCGTCGGCGGTGCGGTACGACAGGGTGATCGTCTTGCGTGTCACCGGTCGCAGCGCGTCGCCGTAGCGGTAGTAGTGGCGACCTCCTGCCCTGGTCACGATCGTCTCGGCGAACTCGTCGACGTTGTCGACGCCGCTGGAGGTGTGCATCCAGCCGGTGTCCTGGTTGAAGCCCTGATAGATGAAGAACTGCCCCCAGGTGGCCGCGCCGTACGCGTTGAGCCCCTCGCCGCTGGTCACGTGCTGCTCAGAGCGGAAGAAGAAGCTGGTGTGCGGGTTGATCAGGAGTAGCGCGCGGCCGTCCCGGGTGTGGCTCGGTGCGATCGCCATCCCGTTCGAGCCCGACGGTTCGCGGAACAGCAGTCCGCGCTCCTCGTCGGTCATCTCGACCTGGCGGTTGTCGTAGAACGCTTCGAGCTGGGTGAGCGGGACGCGTTCGATGTCCCCGCCGATGCTGCCCTCGGAGAAGCTCAGCGGCATCCACGGCTCGAACCGTGTGATCACGCGTGGCCGCACCTCGGGGTGCGTCGCGAGGAAGTAGTTCAGCCCATCGGCCCACGCCTGCATGAGCTTGCGCAACCAGGCCGGACTCTCCGCGTAGTACCGCTTCAGCACTCCGGGGTCGATGAACAGTCGCTGGCGCAGGTCCTGCCAGATGGCGCTCTCGCCCTCGGCCTCGGCGAGCCGGCCGAGGCTCACCAGGTAATTGCGTTCGATCCGGTCGAAGTCGTCCTCGGCCTGGGCGTAGATCATGCCGAACACCGCATCGGCGTCGGTCTTGCCGACCACGTGCGGGATGCCCCAGTCGTCGCGGGTGATCGTCACGTGTGCCGTTTGCCTACGCCAGCGGGCGAGGTCGGGCCCGGGTTTTTTGGGGGCGGCGGACGCGCCGCCGGACGGCAGGCCCGTCGCGACGGCCGCCGCACCGGCGGCCAGCCCGGCCGCTCCGCCAAGGACGCGACGACGGCTGAGCCGTCCGTTCTGCAGGTTGTTCATGAGTTGGTTCACTTTCTCCGTTCAGGGTTGCGCGAGATTGCCGGCACGGGGCGGGCGTCGCTCCGGGGTTCGGGGCGACGCCCGCCGCATGCGTTCAGTTCAGTCGTACGGACGTGCTGTCCAGACCGCCCCGGATGCTGACCGCGTTCACCGTGACCGTGTCGGCGTCGGATTTGACGACCCGGAGTCGTACCTTCTGGTCGTCACCACCGTCGAGGTAGAACTGCGGAGCGTCGCCGACCCTGCGTGCGCCTTGGACCGTGACGGTGTCCGGTGCGACGATCTTGACCTCCTTCGCCTGCTCCAGGGCCGTCGGGATACGGCCGGTGTTCTTGACGGTCGCCGTGATCTCGTGCGTGGCGCCGTCGGCCTGGTTGCCCTTGAGCTTCTTGACCTGGACCCTGGTGAGGTCGACCTGCGGCAGGGACTGGGTCAGGTACAGGTTGAACTGGGCCTGGTTGGCGGCCCACTCGCCGATCAGGTCGTCCGACGGGTTCTGGGACCAGAACTTGGGGTTGATGCCGCCGATCTCAACGGCTCCGAGCGTGGGATGCTGTGCCTTCGTCCAGGGCAGGAAGCAGTTCGTACGCCCGTTCTCGGCGCACCACCGCGACCGCTCCCAGTCGGCCCAGCGGCCGTCCTTGTCGTAGTCGGTGAAGTCGCCACCGTTCCAGATCTCGTCCCCGTACCAGATGGCGCCGTACTGGAAGTAGCCGAAGTCCGGGCCGTGCCCGAAGAGAGCCTGCGGGTCGCCGCCGTTGCGGGTGGCGTAGTCGATGTAGACGCTGCCGGCATTGCGGTAGCCGGTGAACGAGACCCCGGCCTTGTCGAAGTGCTCGTAGAGCTTGCGGTCGCTCTTGTACATGCATTCGTCCGGGTCGCAGGTCGACGGGCCGCGCAGGTGCATGGGCACTCGGGTGTCCATGCTGTTCACCGCGGCGATGTTGGTGTGCGACATCAGCCACGTGTAGACGTGCTTGGTCTCCGGCTCCGACAGCGGGTACTCGCCGGCGCCGCCCTGGGTCAGGTTGCGCCCGGTGGCGTCGTCCTCGCTCATGGGGTGCCAGTTGTAGGGGTAGTTGCGGTGCAGGTCGAGGCCGCCGATGCCGTCTTCGTTGTAGCGGCCGTCACCGTCGTTGTCGATGCCCTCGGAGAACATGAGGTAGTCGCCGTTGCCCGCGCCGACGCTAAGCATCGCGTTCCCGGCCGGGTCACGTGCGTCGACGACGTGGGTGCCCTTGCCGGGGCCGACGTACTGGCGCATCTGGCTCAGGTAACCGTCGTCGTTGATGTCCTCGCCCGGGTCGTCGTCGCGCTTACCGTCGCCGTCGTTGTCGTACGGCCGCACCGTCGAGCGGTTGGTCTGGGCGGTGTAGAGGTACATGTTGTGGCCGTCGGGGTTGTTGACGGGCCGGATGTAGACGGTCTTGTCGTCGAGCAGCTTGTCGACGGTCCGGTCCTTGCCGGCGTTCGTGATGAGGTGGTGCGCCAACCACAGCGAACTCTCGGCCGACGAGGTCTCCCCCGAGTGCCGGTTGCCCTCGAAGTACGCGGCCGGCTTCTCGGTGTCCTTCCCGGTCGACTTGTCCGTGATGGTCAGCTGGTAGATCGGCTGGCCGCTGTAGCTCTCACCGACGATGTACAGGTCGACGATGTCGGGACGCTCGTAGGCCCACCTCTTCAGCCACCACTGGATCTCGATGCCGGTGTGGAAGTGGTCGAAGTCAATCTGGCCCGGCTTCGTCGGCTGCACCTGGTCGTAGTTGACGACCTTGAACGTGCTCTCCCCGTCGCGTTGTCCGGCGATGGTGATGGTGGGGGTCGTCGGCGTCACGCTGCCGGGGAACGGCCCCGGGTCCTGCGGCGACTGCAGGCCGACGGTGAAGGTGGGGGTCGCGGACAGGGCGGCGTCGTCGAGGGCATCGCCTCCGCCTGCGCCCCAGAGCGGTGCCGTCCCGACGGCGAGGACGCCCGCGGTCAGGATCGCCAACATGGCTGTCGAGCGCTTCTTCCTCGGCGAGCGTCGGACCGCGACGTCATGGTCAGTGGTCTGCGGCTGGTCGGGCGGACGTGGTGAAACTTCGGAGCCCAAGGCAAATCTCCCGGTGTTTGGTTGCCCATCGCCGACAGGCAGGGCAATTACTTCGCGTAAGGGGGTGGCCACCCTGCGGGTACTCGAGCTGGGATCACCGTAATCGGCCAAAATATGAATGTAAATATCTGAATGCGTTCAGGTCCTTACGCATCCGCTGGTCGCCCGCGGCCGACCAGCGGCGCAGGCATCCCTCGACGGCACCTGTCACCTGCGCCGCGACGGCGCCGAACAACCGGATGAGACGTGGTGGGCCGACGATCGCCGGCCCACCACGTGCGGCAGAGCGCGCTAGAGGGCCGCGCAGTCACCGCCCTTGGCACCGTTGACCGTGTTGGGCGCGCCGAAGTCCTTGACCGCCGCGCTGTTGCCGGCACAGCTCAGCGATCCGTTGATCCGGCTGCCGACCAGGATCGGCCCGTAGGCACCGGCCAGCCGGCTGTACCGGTCGTTGGCGCTCACCTGGACGTTCTGAGCCAGGCTGACCGAACCGTTGAAGGTGCTGCCGGCGATCGTCACGTCCCGCATGGTGCCGGCGATGTGCGTGGCGCCGTTCACCGTGCTGCCGAAGAGCTGCACCGCCTGGGCTCCGGTGGCCGACAACGTGCCCGTGATCGAGCTGTCGCGGACCACCAGCGAAGCGCCCGGCTTGACCGACACCGCACCCACCACCTGGGCGTCCTTGAGGCAGGTCACGCCCTCGCCGGCCACGACCCGCGACTGCGAGCCGGTCAGCGTCCGGGTGCAGTCGGGCGACGCGCCGGGCAGCACCGTGGCCCGGTACGCGCTGGGCTGCCCGACATTGCCGGCCGGGTCGATGGCCCGGTGCTCGACGAGGTGCGTGCCGAATCCCGGCACGAACCCGCCGGCGGGGTGGTCGTCCGGCAGCGTCTGCTCGAACGCCGCCCTCGACAGACCGCCCGTGCCGAGGTTGCCGTACGTCAGCGCCTTGACGTCCGTGCCGGAGTGGCGGAACTGGAACGGCGAGGAGGGCATCGGCTGCTCGGGGAAGCCGAAGTAGTTGTACCAGCCGTCCTTGTCGAGCCGGAACTGACCGACGACGTAGCGATCCTCGTCGTAGCCGGTGTGGTCGTCGCGTGGGTCCAGCCGCATGTCCCACCCGTTGAAGTACACCGGGTGCTCCATGCTGCCGGCGAGAGTGGTCAGCGGCTGCGACAGGGTACGGGGTGCCGTGGGCAGGGCGTTGTCGACGGTCCACTCGACGCGGTCGGAGACGCCGCCCGGATCGGCCGGGTCGGTCACCGTCGCGGTCAACTTGTGGGTGCCCGCCGCCAGCTGCAACGCGCCGAGGTCGAGGTTGCGGCTGTTGTGCGGGTTCGGTACGGCCTTACCGTCCAGCGACCAGGTCACGTCGAGGATCCGGTCGTCGGGGTGGTTGGTCCGCACGTACACGACCTCGTCACCGGCGACCGGCTGGGTGTTCATGGTGTGGCTGGTGAAGGTCGCCGCGGGCGCCGACGGCGTCACCTTCGTGTCACCGACCGTCCACTGCCGGGTCTGCACGAACCGCGGGCCGTTGTAGCCGGAGTTCGTGGCCGTGTTGCCGGTGGACGGATTGCGAACCCAGTCGGTGCCGTCCGGTCCCACCGGGTCGCGCACCTCGACGTGCACCACGGTCCCCGCCGGCAGGTCGAGCGCGCCGAGGTCGACCTCGCGGCTGTTGTGCGTGTCGAGCACGGTGCCGTCCGGTCCGCCGATCCGCCAGGTCACCTGCAACTCGTGATAGCGCGGCTGCCCCGTCTCGACCCACAGCACGCTGTCGGAGGCCACCGTGCCCACGGGCGTGTGCCGCACGTTCATCTGCCCGGAGTTACGCATGCCGGTGACCCGGGCGACCATGTGCTCCAGGCCGACCTGGTCGAGGTCGAACCCGATCCAGCGCATCATCGAGTGTTCGCTGGGCCGGCGCTGGCCACACGGGTAGCTGCCGCCACCCTCGTGCAGCCCGATCGTGCCGCCGGACAGGCTCTCCTCGCCGACCCAGCGCCACCACTTGTGCTGGTCCTCGACCATCTTCTGCGGGTCGGCGTAGGTGCTGTGGTGGAAGCTGTTGGGCTCGCCGCCGGTGTAGCAGTTGCGGACCACGTCCCGCGAGGAGTACGGGTACTCGTCGGCCAGCGTGCCGAGCGAGTGGCCGATCTCGTGCAGCGAGATCAGCGGGCCCTGCGGGGAGCCGCCCGAGGTCGTCGCGTTGGTGCCGCCGATCCCGCCGTACGTGAACGTGTTGAAGATCGCCAGCGTCTGCAGGTTCTGTGCGGTGCGGGGAATGCCCAGCACCGGCGCCACGTAGGTGTCGAGGATCCGGTTGTGCGCCTGGTTGCCGGTTTCGCAGGGGTTGACCCCGGCCGGATAGTAGGCGGCGAAGTCCTGACAGTTCTCCGGTGCGCCGCCGTAGACGGTGCCCCGCGACAGTGGGTCGTTGCAGCCGTTCTGGTAGATCATCCGCAACGCGGTGTTCTTGGCGTTGATCGGCCCCTCACGCTCTCCGGTGTCGCGGACCGTGCCGTCGGGATGACGTACCCGGCCGTCCGGGTCGCACCGGACGCCGTAGTCGATCGAGGCGATCTCCACCGCGTACACGTTGATGTAGTCGCGGTAGGTGCGGAACGGCTCCGTGGCCCACATGATGGCCAGGTTGCGGTCCACGTCCTGGAGGAAGAGCTGCTGCTGGTCCCACTGGTAGCCGTCACCCATGATGATCAGGTTCAGCCGCTCGGCCGCTGGGCCGGTGACCTGGATCGGGTGCACCTTCGGGTTCGGCAGCGGCATCGGTGGACCATCTGCCGGAGCTCCCCTCGCCGGGCCGACCCCGCCCAGCAGGCTGGCCACCAGGACCACCGCCGCCAGGGCCGCAACCTTGAGTTTCACTGGCTCCCCACCTCACATTCCGTCAACCGGTATCTATCTCCGGCCTTCAGAAGCTAGTTCGGAGCTCGGGTGAGGCGCACCAGACACCTGATGGAACTTCCGTCGCCACCACCCGTTCAGCCGACGGGCCGGCGTGATCCGGGGCGGACGCCCAGGGCATCGGCCACACCTCGGCTCCGGCGATCGTCGGCCGGCCCGGGCCGATGTGCCGCGCGGCGGGCTCCGACCCTAGCCAGGAATCACCCGATCTGCACCCTGCCCGACCCAAAGGGCTTTCGCGTTGCTCCGGCAAGCGTCGCAGCACCGCAACCGAAAACTGCGGGACGTCGCAGCGGAGATCATCCGACAGGTCACCGGCGAGTCCCCGCAACCGGCTTGCGCATTCGTGGTGTCCCGCCAACACGCCTGACCCCGCTCGGCGCGCTCGCCCAGGTGCACCTGCCGTCCGGCAGGTCTCCCCCGCGGGTGGCCCGGCGGCCAGCGGTACCCCTATTGGATCTTGCTGCCGGTCAGCTGTTCGCTGAGGTCCCACAGGCGGTCGGCGAGCTGCGGGTCGACGGCGTAGGACATCACGCCGAGGGCCGTCTCCACCCGACCCGTCATCACGTCGATGGTCTCGTCGTGCGCGGTGAGCAGCGGAGAGATCTCGTTGTCCTCGCAGTAGACGCCGCCCACGCCGTCGAGCTGCGGTGCGGTGGCGCACCAGACGATGGTCGACGCCCCCTGTTCGGCGGTCTTGCGACCCGATGCCGGGTCGATGACGCGGTTGCCTTGCTCGTCGACGAAGCCGTTCGTCCGCAGGTACTCCGGCGTGGTCCACGGGCTGAGGTTCGTGCCGATGATGAGGCCCGGGTGCAGGGAGAAGCCACGGATGTCATCGGCCTCGCCGCGCTTGTCCAGCCCGACCGCGAACAGGATGTTGGCGGTCTTCGACTGGCCGTAGGCCAGCCAGCCGTCGTACTCGCGTCGCTCGAAGTTCGGGTCGTCGAAGACCACTGGCGAGAGGTTGTGTGCCCAGGCGGAGACCGTGACCACCCGTGCTCCACCGGCGCGGCGCAGGGCGGGCCAGAGCCGCGTGGTCAGCTGGAAGTGACCCAGGTGATTCGTGGCGAACTGAGCCTCGTAACCGCGGGCGTCCCGAGTCAGCGGCACGTTCTGGATCCCCGCGCTGTTGACCAGGATGTGCAGCGGCCGTCCGGTCGCCAGGAACCGGTCGGCGAACGTGTCGATCGAGGTGGGGTCCATCAGGTCCAACTGCTCGATCTCGACGCCGTCGATGCCGGCGAGCATGCCGCGGGCACGGTCCGGGGAGCGCACCGGGACGACGACGGTGGCGCCGGCCGAGCGCAAAGCGCGGGTGGTCTCCAGGCCGAGGCCGGAGTGGCCGCCCGTGACGATCGCGGTCTTGCCCGAGAGGTCGACCCCCTCGATGACCTCGGCGGCGGTCGATGCGGCGCCGAAGTTGGAGCCGATCGGCCGTTGTGGACTGGGCATGTCAGATTCTCCTCGAGAAGGAAAGGTGCTGGAGAGTCGTTGGTGGCTGGTATCGCGGGCTGCCGCGGCCGGCATCAGTCGGCGGCGGCAGCCGAGCCACCCGTGATCGACGAGACCCGCGCGTACGGGGGCAGACGTCACTCCACGTTCGTCGAGCGGCTGAGCGTCTCCCAGGTGACCATGTCGGCCAGCAGGGCCTCGTGGTGGGCGCGCAGCGCGTCGACCGCATCGCCGCCGAGCACGAGGCGAAGCGGCGGGTTTTGGGCATCGAGCACCTTGATGATGGCCGCGGCGGCCTTCGCCGGGTCGCCCGGTTCGATGCCGGCGATCCCGGCGACCATCTGCCGCAGACCTCCCGAACTCGCCTGGTAGGCGGGGTTCTCGGGGGCCAGGATCATGTTGTCGGTGATGTTGGTGCGGAACATTCCAGGTTCCACCAGTAGTACCCGTACGCCCAGGGGCGCCAGCTCGCTCGCCAGCGCCTCACTGAAGGCCTCCAGTGCGTGCTTCGCGGCGTCGTAGCCGCCCAGCCCCGGGTAGGTCATTCGACCGCCCAGGGAGCTCATCTGCACGATCGTTCCGCTGCCCTGCTCGCGCATCAGCGGAACGATTGCCTTGGTGACCGCCGCGGCACCGAAGAAGTTCACCTCCATCAGTGATCGCAACTGCTCCATGGAGGTTTCCTCGACTGCCCCGATCATCGTGAATCCGGCGTTGTTCACCAGGACGTCGATGCGACCGAACGCGGCCAGCGTCGCCTTGGCCGCAGCCTCGACGGATGCGGGGTCCGTGACGTCCAGTGCCGTTGTGCTGACCCGGTCGCCGCCGATCTCTGCGAGGCCGGCGAGCGTCTCCGGACGGCGTGCGGTGGCCATGACGCGGTCACCGGCGGCCAGCGCGGCCAGCGCCACCTGGCGGCCGAACCCGCTCGAGCAGCCCGTGATCAACCAGACCCGGCCCTGCGTTTCGTTCGTCATTCCAATGCCCTTCGACGCGGTTCTTTACCGAGGCCAATGGTGGTTGCGGCACACCGGAATCCGCCAACACCGATTACCTGTCGCGGCTACAGGAAATTCTTGTGACCCCAAATGCTCGATAGCCGATATCGCGGGCCACTGTCGCCGGGGGGAATGCTTTTCGAGACGTACTGCCGAGCGATTCCTGATCGACCATTCGGAGACCAGGACGCGGAAAGCAGGGACGGCGCCGCCGGTGGGCAGTCTGACTCGGCCGGCACCGGTCACCTGCCACGGCGCTACGCTGAGCCGGTGACGCCTGATCTTCGGCAGCTGAGATATTTCGTCGCCGTGGCCGAGGAGTCGAGCTTCACTCAGGCCGCCAGCCGCCTGATGATCACGCAACAGTCGCTCTCCCAGCAGATCAACGCGCTCGAACGGATCCTCGGCGCGAAACTGTTCGACCGGGACAGCCGGGGTACCAGACTCACCGACACCGGGTCGCTGTTCCTGCCTGAGGCACGCGCGGTGCTGGAGCGCGCCGACGAAGCCGTTGCCGTCGTGCGGCGGGCCGTGCGCGGCGAGACGGGCCGGCTCCGCCTGGCGTTCCTGGCCACCACCGCGAACCACCTGCTGCCGCCGGTGGTCCGGGCTGTCCGGGAATACCTCCCCAAGCTGGAGCTGGTCACCGAGGAGACCACCATCGCCCCGCTTGTCGAGGGCGTGCTCAGCGGCGATTTCGATCTCGCGTTCAGCCGACCGCCGCAGGTCCCGGGCCTGGCCACGCGGACGATCGCCACCGAACAGGTGTGCGTCGTCCTGCCCGAGGGGCATCCGCTCGCCGACCGCACCGAGCTGACCCTGTCCGACCTGGCAGACGAACGATGGGTGATGACCCCACGCAGCTCCTGGGAGCCCTGGCACCAGGCCTTCGACGAAAACTTCCGCGCCGCCGGGTTCAGCCCCGACATCGTCGCCCGAGACGCCAGCGTTCAAGGGCTGCTCGGCCTCGTCGCAGCCGGCGTCGGGATCACCCGACTCGGCTGGTCGGCGCACAACCTGCGCCGTACCGGCGTGGTGTTCGTACCGCTCGCCGGAGAGGTCACGCCCACCGAGATGGTCTGGCGACCCGACAACGCCTCGCCGGCGCTGCGTCGGATCGTGGACGTGGTGACCGAGCTGGCTGCCACGACGGACCTGACCACCACCGGCTGACGACCCGGCAGTCGCCCGAACCCCGGGCGCGGAGAACCACGGCCACAGGTTGCGCCTGTCGCGGTGCCAGGTGATCGATGTTGGCCCGCCCGGCCGACCCGGGACAGTATCGTCCCTGGCTATCCGCCAGCAGTCACCGTCCCGCCGAGCATTGGGGAAGCACCATGAGCAATCCCACCCCGTTCTCTGATCAGCTTGCCGACCGGCTGGCGATCCGCGCACTGGTCGACGCCTACGCCCACCTCGCGGACCGACGCGACGCCCAGGGACAGGCGGCACTCTTCACCGACGACGCCCGCGTCGCCGTGTACGACGGTGAGCCCGACTCGACCGAGCCGGCGCAGGTCCTCACGGGTCGCGAAGATCTGGCCGCCGCCTTCGGCTCGCTGCGCAGCTACGACAAGACGACCCACTTCAACGGGCAGAGCACAGTGACCCTGGACGGTGACCGCGCCACCGGCGAAACCTACTGCCTCGCGCACCACCTCTGGGTCGAGGAGGGACAGCGCACTCTGATGGTCATGTCGATCCGCTACCACGACATCTTCGTCCGGCAGGGCGGTCGGTGGTTCTTCGCCGAGCGCCGGCTCATCACCGACTGGGTCGACCGTCGGCCCTCGAACGCCTGAAGAGCGAGCTTCGGAGTCGACGCAGGGGCCCGCGCGGTGGCCGATCCGGCGGCGGCCGGCGTTCCCCGGGTGCGCCCCGCGCCCGTTCCGAATCCGGTCGCGCCACGGCGATGAGCCGGTCGCCCTCACTTGGATTCGAGGCGGCCCAGCGTGCTCTCCACCGGTGCGGGCCAGGTGGAGCCCTTGAGGCCGAGGGCATCGCGAAGGTAGGCCCAGGTGAGCCGCTGGATCAGGCCGACCCGCTCGGGGTTCTCGTCCGTCGTCTCCTTGGCCTCGTAGGCGGAGATGCCGCCGAGCGAGTGCTCCGCCCCGTACAGGGTGAGCAGACTCTTGCTGCCCGCGCTCAGGTGGTACGCGTCGGTGAACCAGTCCGGCCCTCGTACGGACAGTGGGGAGTCGTCGTGGTCGCCCGCGACGACGAGGGCCGGAGCGGTCATCTGCGCGAAGCTCGGGCTCATGAAGGGGAAGTGCTCGGCCGCGAACGGGGAAAGGTCGGTGCCGCCCCGGCCGGTCACGGCCAGTAGGACGCCCGCCCTGATCCGTGGGTCCGAAAGGTCCTCGCCGGGGTTGCCGTCGGCGTCGAGGACTCGCGCCCCGAGCAGCGTGCTCGCCGTCTGGGCGCCCCAGGAGTGCCCCGCCACGGCGATCCGGGTGCGGTCGAGGCGTCCGGCGAGGCCGGGAACGGCTGACTCCAGCCGGTCGAGCTGGTCGAGGGCGCGCTTCAGGTCGTCGACCCGGATTCGCCAGATCAGCGGTGTACGGGGGTCGTCGGGCGCAAGGCCCAACTTCCGCGAGTCGAGGTGGGTGGGCTGGATGACGACGAAACCGTGCGAGGCCCAGAAGTCCACCAGCGGGGCGTAGCTGGTAGCGGACTGACCGAAGCCGTGCGAGAAGACGATCACGGGCAGTTCACGGCCGGTGGTGGGTGCGGAGACCCGCAGGTGCAGATCGTCGCCGCGATCGGGGGCCGACAGCGTGATCGGGTGTACCGCGATCACCGGCGTGGGCTCTGGCATCGTGTGCATGACGCTCCTCGTGACTTGGCATCGACCTGCCGTTCTGGCATGCTGCTAGAACGGAACCGTGTTCCGTTAAAAGATACGGAACATGGTTCCGCTTAGCAAAACGTTGTGACGGAGGCAACAATGAGCGGCGCAGGTGGCGAGATGAGTGCTCCGCGCAAGCAGCGGGCCGATGCCCGGCGTAACCAGGAGGCGCTGCTGGAAGCGGCCGCCGCGACGTTCGTCGCCGCAGGGGTCGACGCGCCCGTGCGCGACATCGCCGCCAAGGCCGGCGTCGGCGTCGGCACGATCTACCGCCACTTCCCCACGCGGGCCGACCTCATCGTCGCGGTCTATCGGCACCAGGTCGAGGCGTGCGCGGTGGCCGGCCCGGCACTGCTGGCGGAGAGCGCCACGCCGTACGCCGCCCTCGCGAGCTGGATCGACCTCTTCGTCGACTTCCTGGTCACCAAGCACGGCCTGGCCGAGGCGATGCAGTCCGACAACGCTGCCTTCCAGACACTGCACGCCTACTTCCTCGACCGCCTCGTTCCGGTCTGCGCCCAGCTGCTCGACGCCGCCGCCACGGCCGGCGAGATCCTCCCCGACATGGACGCCCTCGTCCTCATGCGCGGCATCGGCAACCTCTGTATCGGCGCCGACAGCCCCAGCTACGACGCGCGCCGGATGGTCGCACTCGTCATCGCCGGCTTGCGGCGCCACTGACGGCCAAGAGCAGAAGGGATCCCGCCCTCATCGGGCTGCCCTCACGTTCGTGGCCGCGACGCGCCCGAGCGGGTCCCCGGGCTCGCCGCCCGCGACCCGGTCCCGATCTCGCTCGCCCCCAGGCCAGAATCTCCCCGTCGGCAACCGGGTCCCGATCGCCCGCAGGCCGGACCGGTCGTTCCCGCCGAGCGGGCGCGCCCCGGCACCGCCGGGACGCGCCCTTCCTTCGGCTCCGCGGCTATCGGCAGTTCCTTCGGCCGGGCAGCCCGAGGATCAGCGCCGCGCCGACGGTCAGGTGCATGGCGAGCAGTGCCAGCCGGCTGTTGATGTCGACGCCGCCGCCCAGCGGGCCGGCCAGCGAGAGCACCAGCACGACCAGCGCGATGATCCGGAACGTCCGGACGGGGTGGCCGACCGTACGCTCCAGCAGCGCGAGCAGACCCCAGGCGGCCAGACCGGCGGTCAGCGCGGCCACCACGACGGCGACCGGACCGATGTGCCGGGTGGTGTCGCCCTGGCGAACGGCGAGGTCGATACCGGCCCACGGGTCTTTGACGACCCACAGCAGGAGAGCGCTCGCCGCTCCCGCGGCGACGGTGATCGCACGGCCCGTACGTCGTGCGGTGGTCGTGTTCGTGTCGATCCGCATCGTGTCGTTCGTCATGCCGATGAGCATCGCGGTCGGACGCAGGTCGGCACATCGAACCGGGGGCCGCTCGTGCGCTCTCTTCAGAGAGGCCGACCACCAACTTTGGAAGGTGTCCGAGCCCGGCCCGGGCCGGTTAGCCTCCCCGCGTGAACAGGTCCTCGTTCGGGTCGCAAGACTGCGACCACCGTGGCGGCAGGGCGGCCGTCGCCACGATGACGGGCGCGTCCGGCGTGCTGGTCGCCGCGACGATCCTGGGCTGGTGGAGCGGCCGTTCGCTGGGGCCGTTGTTCGCGCTCGACCTCGCGGCCGGCACGCTGAGCTGGCTGCTGAGCCCACTGCTCCTGTGGCGGCCGGTCGCCACCACGGCGGTGCTCACCGTGCTGGCGGCGGTGTCGCCGGCGGTCACTCCGCCGGCCACGATCGGCGCGTTCCAGGTGGCCCGGCGGCGGCGCGCCCCGGCGGCGATCGCGGTGGCGGTGGCGGGGGTCGCCGCGCACGCCGTCCAGGGCGCCTGGCGGACCAACGGCGGCATGTCGTACGGCTGGTGGCTGGTGCTGGTCACCATCGGCTACGGCGCGCTGCTCGGCTGGGGCGCGTGGGCGCAGGCCCGGGCGGCGCTGATCCGGTCCCTACAGGAGCGGGCCCGTCGCGCCGAGGCGGAGCAGGGCCGCCGGGTGGCCGAGGCGCGCATGCTGGAACGCCGCCAGATCGCCCGGGAGATGCACGACGTCCTCGCGCATCGCCTGTCGCTGCTGGCCACGTTCGCCGGCGCCATGGAGTACCGTCCGGACTCCTCGCCGGAGAAGTTGTCGCGGGCCGCGGGGGTCGTCCGGGACGGCGTGCACCAGGCACTCGAGGAACTGCGTGAGGTGATCTCGCTGCTGCGCGACGACGATCCGCCCAACAGCGACGGGAGGCACCCGCAGCCGGTGCTGGCCGACGTACCGCGCCTGGTCGAGGAGTCCCGGGAGGCCGGCACCGAAGTGCTGCTGCGCGAGGCGGTGGACGAGCCGGCCGACGCGCCTGCGTCGGTGGCCCGCACGGCGTACCGGGTGATCCAGGAGGGCCTGACCAACGCCCGCAAACACGCCGCCGGCCAGCCGGTCCAGGTCGCGCTGCGCGGCGGACCCGGCACGGGCCTGGAGATCGACGTCCGCAACGCGTTGACGCCGGAGCGCGCGACGCCACCCGGATGGTCCGGGGGCGCCGGACTGGTCGGGCTCACCGAGCGGGTGCACCTGGCCGGCGGAGAACTCGACCACCAGGTGGTCGGTGGAGAGTTCCGGCTACACGCATCGATACCATGGCCGGCGTGACCTCTCCCGTGCGTGTGCTCATCGTCGACGACGACGCGCTCGTCCGCGCCGGGCTGAGCATGATGCTCGACGGCGCCGACGGCATCGCCGTGGTCGGCGAGGCAGCCGACGGCGACCAGGCGCCGGCCGCCGCCGACGCGCACTCCCCCGACGTCGTGCTGATGGACCTGCGCATGCCCCGGGTCGACGGCATAACCGCCACCCGTCGCCTGCGGGCCCGTCCGCGGCCGCCCGAGATCATCGTGCTGACCACGTTCGACACCGACGAGAACATCCTGCACGCGCTGCGTGCCGGGGCCAGCGGCTTCCTGCTCAAGGACACCCCGCCGGCGCGGATCGTCGAGGCGGTCCGGCAGGTAGCGGCCGGCGAGCCGATCCTGTCCCCACGGATCACCCGCCGGCTGATGGACCGGGTCGCCGTCCAGGCCGGCGCGTACGCCCAGGCCAGGGCGACCCTCGCGGCGCTCAGCCCGCGCGAGCACGACGTCGTGGTGGCGATCGGTCAGGGCGGCAACAACGCCGAGATAGCCACCGCGCTCCACATGACCCTGGCCACCGTGAAGACGCACGTGTCGCACATCCTGACCAAGCTCGACCTGGACAACCGTACGCAGATCGCGCTCCTCGCCCACGACGCCGGTCTCGCCTGACCAGTCCACCGCGGTGCCAGCCGGTGGTGCGTGCGGCCGGTGACGAGCGCGCTCCCCCACGCCACGATGGGTGGAGCCGGTACGCCATGGCGACGGCCCGCTTCCGCGGGCGCCGCTTCCTCCCGGACCGCAGGGTAGGTCCGGACCGGTAGCGTCCGGACCTACCCTGCGTGAACCGGCCTGCGCCTTGGCTCATCCGCATCGTTCAAGCGGACGGGCAGCAGCCGCCTTCGCCCTCGTCGTGGCCGTCAGGTCACTGGCCGGAGGCGTGGAGCTGGGCGACCTCCGTGGCGGAGAGAGCGCGGTCGTAGACGTGCACCTGGTCGACGGCGCCACGCCAGTAGTCGACTGGGCCGCCGTTGAACTTGGCGCGGCCGATCACGGTGTGACCGCTGGACGCGTCGCCGACGCACGCGCTCGCCGTACCCGCCGGCTGGCCGTCCACGTAGAGCGTGAGCGATCCGCTCGCGGCGTCCCGCACACCGGTCAGGTGGTACCAGCGTCCGGGTTCCGGCGCGGTGGGCGCCAACGCCCGCACCCCGGCGAAGCTGAACGCGAACCGGTTGTCCGCGCCGGAGTACTGGAGGAAGAAGGCGCTGTTCGTGTTGCCGTCCTGGCTGACCGCGGTGGCGAAGCCACCCAGGCTGTCCAGCCGCACCCAGGCCGACGCCGTGTAGCTGCCGCTGGTGTCGAGGATCGCCGCGCCGGTGTCGACGTACTGGTTGACGCCGTTGAGCTGCACCGCACCGCCGGTCCTGCCCGACGTCCAGCCCACACCGTTGACCAGTGTCGCGTCGTGGTCGCCGGCCAGGTCCTCAGCCACCGTGCCGGTTCCCTCGTCCAGCGGCCAGTAGCCGACTCCGGTCAGCCCCGGGGTGCCGGGCGAGGTCGGCGGCACGTTCGCGCCGGTGCCGTCGACGGAGCGGATGATGGCCCGGTTGATGTCCCGGACCTGGGCGAAGTCCATCTTCTCGACCTGGCGGTCGTACGTGTAGAACCCGTTGACCTCGTGCTCGACGTCCGTGGTCTGGGTGTAGACGCCGCCGGAGAGTCCGCACCGGTTGGCGACGGTCAGCAGGTCCTGCTGGTTCTCCACGTAGCGGCGGGTGAGGGTGGCGCTGTCCGGGGTCATCTCGTAGGCGTGGCCGTCGCCGAACCACATGTGACCGTCGACCTCCAGACCGAACCCGCCGTGTTCGCCGTCCACGGCCACTCGGTCGGCGGTCGGCGCCGGCGAGGCCGGGCCCACGTACTGATGGAAGTCGATCATGTCGCCACGGCCGGAGTCGCCCCTGGAGGCGCAGCAGTTCACGCCGCTGTGCGCGTTGACCAGTCGGCTCGGGTCCTGGGCGCCGACCTCGTCGGCGATCCGTCCGGTCGCGGCACGGTCCCACTCGCCCCAGCCCTCGTTGAACGGTACCCAGGCGGTGATGGAGGTCCAGCTCTGGTGCTCCGTCACGATCTCCCGCAACTGCCGCTCGAACTCCTGCTGCGCGTCCACCGGCGGCGTGCCACCGGTACGCATGGCGGGCATGTCCTGCCACACCATGAGACCCAACCGGTCGGCCCAGTAGTACCAGCGGTCGGGCTCCACCTTGATGTGCTTGCGGATCGTGTTGAACCCGAGCCGCTTCGTCTCGGCGATGTCGAACCGCAGTGCCTCGTCGGTCGGCGCGGTGTAGATGCCGTCCGGCCAGTACCCCTGGTCCAGGGTGGACATGTTGAACAGGATCTTGCCGTTGAGGGTGAGGTGGAGCTTGCCGTCGGCGCCCTTGGCCTTGCCCACCTCGCGCATGCCGAAGTAGGAGTCGACCTGGTCGATCACCTTTGCGCCCTGGCGCACCCGCACCCTCAGGTCGTACAGGTGCGGCGAGTCGGGCGACCACAGTTTCGGCTTCGGCACCGGGACCCGGAGTTCGGTTCCGGCCGGGCCGGAGACGCGACCGACGACCCGCTTGCCGTCGTACGCCACGGCCTCGACGGTCCGGCCGCTGCCGTTGGTCAGGTGCGGGGTCAGTCGGAGGCTCTTGTCGTCGAGGTCCGGCGTCATCTGCAACCGCTCGACGTGGCTCGTCGACACCGGTTCCATCCAGACGCTCTGCCAGATGCCGGACGCCGAGGTGTAGAAGATGCCACGGTCCGGTACGTTGCGCTGCTTGCCGATCGGCTGCCACGTCTGGTCGGTGCGGTCGGTGACTCCCACCACGAGTTCCTGGGCTCCCGGGCCGCGCAGCGCGTCGGTGACGTCGGCGCTGAAGCCGTCGTAGCCGCCGCGGTGGGTCGCGACCTCGATGCCGTTGACCCAGACCGTCGTCTCGTAGTCGACCGCGCCGAAGTTGAGCCGCAACCGCGCGCCACGATCGCCGACCTGCCAGTTCTTGGGCACCTGGAAGGTGCGCCTGTACCACATCCGGTCCTCGTGCCGTTGGATTCCGGAGAGCGCCGATTCGATCGGGTACGGCACCAGGACCCGTTCGCCGAGTTGCTCACCGAACGGCGGGGCCTGGCCTTCCGCCGCGCCGGCGAACTGCCACACACCGTTGAGGCTCTGCCACTTCGCTCGGACGAGCTGCGGACGGGGGTACTCGGGGAGCGCGTTGTCGGCGGAGACCTCATCGGTCCACGGAGTGGCGATCGGTGGTGTGCCGGGTTGCCAGGTGGTGTCGGCGCGCGCGGCGGTGGGGGCGCTGGTGGCCACGAGCGCGGCGGCCAGCAACGCGGTGAATACCTTCATGCGTCAGGGTCCCTTTCGCACGACGGACGTGAGGGCGGGCCGGACAACCAGGACTGAGTCGCCTGAGAGAGCCGGCCGGGGTCGGGTAGACACCCGTCGATGATCATCGGATAACAATAAACCATCAACATCGATCTAAAGTCAACATGATCCGACCAGATCCGAACACCGACCCATCAAGAACAGCCGATCGCGACACGCCCGTCCGATACCCGCCCGGAGGACCCGGGATGACGAGCAGACGGGCCGGCAGCCGCCAACCCTCCACCCGGGACGACGACCAGCGGCGCGCGTCGTAGAGCACCGCATCGCATCGAGCGTTGGTACGCAGCTGCGATGGTGCGCGGAGACCGGCAGGCCCGCGCCGCTACGCCTCGCCGGCGCTGTCGTATTCGGTCTGGTGGCGGCGGATCTCGGCGTGGTTGTCGGCGGACCAGGCGGCCAGGGCCAGGACCGTGGACAGCAGCGATCTGCCGAGTTCGGTGAGCGCGTATTCGACGCGGGGCGGGACCTCCGGGTAGGAGGTCCGGGTGACGAGCCCGGTGCGTTGCAGGTGCTTCAAGGTCAACGTGAGCATGCGCTGGGAGATGCCGGGGATCGCGTCGGCCAGGTCCGAGTAGCGGACGGGATGGTCGGCGAGGGTGCCGATGATCAGCACGCTCCACTTGTCGCCGACAAGATCCAGGACCTCGCGGATGAAGTCGGCGTCCTCGTCGTTCCAGTGCGCGCAGGGCCCTGGGACGTTCCGGACGTTCGCCCGGACGTTGGTTCGTGCCCGCCGTAGATCCTCTGTCCTCATGGTCTCCGCCCATTCCGTCTATTCGGTCACCCTGCCGCTACGCACATGAATGTGCCTTTTGTGGCCCCCGAATTCTAATGCATGATGAGGCTACGAACAGGAAGTAAGAATTAGGAGGAGGTGCCATGAAGATCGAGTTCTGGTCGGACATCGTCTGCCCGTACTGCGGGCTGATGGACCATCGGCTGCAACGGGCACTGGACCGGTTCGCCTACGGCGACCAGGTACAGGTGATCCACCGGTCCTTCCAGTTGCACCCCGACCTGCCGCGGTCCGGCGTCACCCAGCGGAAGCTGATCGAGATGGCCGGGGCGCCCACGTCGACTGTGAACCAGGTCCTTCGACCGATCGAGCGGGCCGCCAAGGCTGAGGGCCTCACGCCCTACCACGCGGTCGAGCGCACGCTGGGCCCGACCGACCTGGCCCACGAACTGCTCGCCTACGCGGCGGACCAGGGTCGGGGCAACGAGATCTGGACTGCGATGTTCCGGGCGCACTTCGGGCAGGCCCGCAAGCTGTGGACCGCCGACGAGGTCCTCGGCTTCGCCGCCGAGGTGGGCCTGGACCGTGCGGAGGCAGCCGAGGCGCTGCGCAGTCGCCGTTACCGGGCCCGCGTGAATGCCGACCAGCGTGAGGCCCAGCGCCTCGGCGCCCGTGGCGCGCCGTTCCTCGTGTTCGACGGCCGCGTCGCCGTCCCCGGAGCCATCGGCACCGATGACCTGCTGAGGGTGATCACCAAGGTGTGGGACGAAAGTCACCCCACACCGCAGCCGCTGCCGATCGTCGCCGGCGCCGACGCCGACGGCGTCTGCACCCCGGACGGCTGCGTGTAGCCCGAGGCCGCCACCACCGGACAGCCCGTTCGAAAGACCGCCGGCACCATCCCGCCCGGCACTTCTCGCCAGCTACCCGAGCCAACCGCTCGGGGAACAAAGAGTGGACCCACGAGGGCCCGTCAAACCCGATTTGGAGTTAGAGATCATGACAAACCTCAAGGCGCAGGACAGTGCTCTGATCCTGATCGACCACCAGGTCATCTCGATGGGGTTCATCAAGACCCAGTCGCCCGAGATCGCCAAGTTGAACAGCACCACCCTGGTCAAGGCGGCCAAGGTCCTCGACATCCCCAACGTCTGGACCAGCAGCACCGAGGACGACAACAAGGACTGGTGGATTCCCGAGCTGAAGGAGATCGACCCGGAGGCCTACGCGAACCGGATCAAGCGCACCGGCATCGTCGACTCCTGGGACGACCCGAACTTCGTGCGGGCAGTCGAGGCCACCGGTCGCCGGACCCTGATCATGGCCGGTACCACCAACGACGGATGCCTGGTCTACACCGCACTCAGCGCCAAGCAGGCCGGATACGAGGTCTACGCGGTGCTTGACGCCGGAGGATCGGTGTTCCAGTACTCCGAAGAGGTGGCGCGGCTGCGCATGATCCAGGCCGGCGTCAACCTGATCACCACCGCGACGGTCCTCGGTGAACTCGCCAAGGACTGGGCCACCCCGCAGGGCGCGCAGATTCGCAAGCTGCTGGCCGAGAACTTCACGACCACGGTCGGTGGCTTCGGGCTGGCGAAGTAGACGCGGCGCCCCGGGGGCCCGACGTGAGGCGGTACGCGGCACGCCGTGCTGCTAACCGGGGAAGGCGACAGAGGTTCGCGGGGGCCGGACAAAAGCGTCCGGCCCCCGTGAGCTCGACACCGGCTCCAGCACCTCAGTGAGCCGGTGGCAGGACATCCCATCTCGCCGCCGCGGAAACCCGGACACGACAGTGCCGCGATCCCAGCGCACCCGGGGGCGCGTCCACGGCGGGCCTCCTGCCGCCGATCAGGCGGACGCCGCCCCGCGCCCAGCCTCAGCCGTCGGCTTCTCGTGCTGGTGGCGGTGATCTGCGAGGTCGTCTACGTCCCACCCGGGGAACGGGTCGGGGAGCTCACGCCAGGTGTCCTCGCCGGCGGCGACCTCGGCGTCGGTGAGCAGGCAGTCGGTCAACCTGTCCCGCAGGCCGTCCGCGTCCAGTCCGACGCCGATCAGCACGATCTCCTGCTGCCGGTCGCCGAATCGCGGATGCCAGCGGGCTTCCAACTCGGCCCGTTCAGCCGGATCCTCTGGCCACTGACCGGAGACGACGACCGGCACTCCGATCGGCTCGCACCGCCCGGAGGAGCCGGCCTGGGACCAGAGCGCCTGAAGATGTGGACGGCTGGCCAACCAGAGGAAGCCCTTGGATCGGAGCACCCCGAAGCGGTCGAGGCCGTCGGAGAGCAGCGCCCACAGCCGACCGGGGTGGAACGGTCGGTGGTCGCGGAAGACGAGGCTGGCGATGCCGTACTCCTCGGTCTCCGGAACATGCTCGCCGTTGAGTTCGGCGACCCAGCCGGGTGCGGTCTCGGCGCGCTCCAGGTCGAACAGGCCGGTGTGCAGGACCTCGGCCGGCGGCACCCGGCCGTGCGTGGCACGGATCTGCCGGGCGGTGGGGTTCAGGCGGGAGAGCACGGCCTGCACCACGGCCAGGTCCGTGGAGTCGAGCAGGTCGGTCTTGTTGACCACGAGTACGTCCGCGAACTCGATCTGGTCGACCAGCAGGTCGGCGATGGTTCGGTCATCACCCTCGTACGCCGACAGTCCTCGCTCCTCGAGCGACTCTCCGGCCTCGATCCGGTTGAGCACCATGGCCGCGTCCACCACGGTCACCGTGGTGTCGAGCCGGGCCAGGTCGTCGAGCACGTGGCCGCCCTCGACGCCGAAGGCGAAGGTGGCGGCGACCGGCATCGGCTCGGAGATGCCGCTGGACTCGATGAGCAGGTAGTCGAACCGGTTCAGGCGGGCCAGGCGAGCGACCTCGTCGAGCAGGTCGTCCCGGAGCGTGCAGCAGATGCAGCCGTTGGTCAGCTCGACAAGTCGCTCCGTCGTCCGCGACAGCGAACCGCCCTCGCGCACCAGCGACGCGTCGATGTTGACCTCGCTCATGTCGTTCACGATCACCGCGACCCGCAGCCCGTCCCGGTTGTGCAGGACGTGGTTGAGCAGGCTGGTCTTGCCGGCTCCGAGGAAGCCGGAGAGCACGGTGACCGGCAGTCGCTCGGTCACGGCACATCCAGCATCTGACGTCCCTTGTAGAGCCCGCAGTGGGGGCAGGCGCGGTGGGGCATCACCGCTTCCTTCCGTGGACAGGGGCACGTGGTGAGCTGGGGAGCGCTCGCCTTCCATTTCGCCCGTCGGTGCCGGGTGTTGGACCGGGACATCCTGCGCTTCGGTACGGCCACCAGATTCTCCTTCGCGAGCGGTCCATCGCAGCTTAATGCAATTGATTTTCATTTCCTGCAAGCACCCCCCTCGACACGGGCGGGCCGGGCGACACCCGCCGCCTTTCGCCCGCATCGCCCGATCGGCCCGGTTTGCCACTACGGCGCACGGCTGACGAGCTCCGCTCGGAACGCGACCGGGCCACCGTGGGGCCTGACGGCGACCGGCCCGGCTCGATCACCGCTGCTCTCCTGCGTCCGCGTCGCCCGCGATTTGCGTACTGATTGCTCAAGTCCTGCCCAAGTCTGTTCGTTGATCTTGCTCCGTCCTCATCGGACAATGATCAAATTCGTGTCGACCCGCCGTCAGGTGCGGCGAGGTCCGTACGGATCGGGCTGACTCGGGAGACCCACGAGTCCGCCCGCCGGCACCGGAAACCGAACGGTGCCGCTGGACTGGAGGAACGTTGTCAGAAAGACGAACAGGTCGAGGCAGGCGCCGGATCACCGTCCGGCCCCTGGTCGCCGTCGCGGCGGCCGTGGTCCTCGGCCTGACCGCACAACCGGTGGTCGCGAACGCGGCACCGGCCCGCGCCGCCGTGGACGGCCAGGTTCTCAAGGAGTTGTCCGCCAAGGGCAGCACCAGTTTCCTGGTCTATCTCAAGGACCAGGCGAAGCTGGACACGGCGGCGAAGCTGCGCGGCGACGCCCGCGCCGCCGAGGTACGCCGGCAGCTCACCAGCACCGCCGACCGCTCCCAGGCGGGGCTGCGCGGCGTCCTCACGCAGAAGCGGGCGCGGTACACCTCGTACTGGATCGCCAACGCCTTGCAGGTCGACGGCGACAAGGCCTTGCTGGACACGATCGCCACCCGCCCCGAGGTCGCCCGGATCGACCCGGTGCGGTCGTACCGCATGATCGAGCCGACGCCCGCGCGGGTCGGGACGAAGGCCGGCACGACCGCCCCCGAGTGGGGCGTGGCCAGCATCGAAGCACCTCGGGTATGGGACGAGTTCGGTGACCGCGGCGAGGGCATCGTGGTCGCCAACATCGACGGCGGCGTCCAGTACGACCACCCGGCCCTGGTCGGCAAGTACCGGGGCAACAACGGCGACGGCACCTTCTCGCACGACTACAACTGGTTCGACCCGACCAACGTCTGCCCGGAGTTCAAGCCGTGCGACACCGGAGGCCACGGCACCCACACGATGGGCACCATGGTTGGTGACGGCGGCGCCGGCAACCAGATCGGTGTCGCCCCAGGCGCCACCTGGATCGCCGCGAAGGGCTGCGAGCGCGAGTGGTGCTCGGACAGCTCCCTGCTCCTCGCCGGCCAGTGGATCATCGCGCCGACCGACCGCAACGGGCAGAACCCCCGCCCGGACCTGCGGCCGGACATCGTCAACAACTCGTGGGGCGGTGGCCAGGGCAACCTCTGGTACAAGCAGACCGTCGACGCGTGGCGCGCGGCGGGCATCTTCCCGGTCTTCTCGGCGGGCAACTCGGGGCCGGCGTGCAACACGGCGAACACCCCGGGCGACTACCCGCAGTCGTACGCGGTGGGTGGGTACAACTCGGCCAACGAGGTGTACCAGTACTCGAGCCGGGGCAGCTCGGCGGTGGACGGCGGTGTCAAGCCGAACATCTCCGCGCCCGGTGAGGACGTACGGTCGAGCTGGTTCGGCGGCGGATACGCGACGATCAGCGGTACGTCGATGGCCGCACCGCACGTCTCCGGCACGGTGGCGTTGCTCTGGTCCGCCGCGCCGAACCTGCGCCGGGACCTCGCCGCCACCGAGAAGCTGCTCAACGAGACCGCGATCGACGTCGCCGCGACCGAGTGTGGTGGCACCGCCGCCAACAACAACGTCTTCGGCGAGGGACGACTCAACGCGTACCAGGCGGTGATGAAGGCGCCACGCGGTGCGGTCGGCCGGGTGACCGGCCGGGTCACCGACTCGGCCACCGGCGAGCCGCTCAGCGGCATCCGGATCAGCTCCGGCGAGACGCAGGCGGTGACCGGCGACGACGGCGACTACACGCTGGTGCTGCCGATCGGCGAACACACGGTGACGGCCAGCGGGTACGGCTACGGGAGCCGGAGTGTCTCGGTGACCGTTCCGCCGACGGGCGCGGTCACGGCGAACTTCGCGCTGGATCCGCCGTCGATGGTGACCGTGTCGGGGCGGGTCACCGACGGGTCCGGCCACGGCTGGCCCCTGTACGCCAAGATCGAGGTGGCGGGCCGTCCCGGCGGGCCGGTCTTCACCGACCCGATCACCGGTAAGTACTCCTTCACCGTGCCGGCCGACAGCACCTACACCGTCGGTACGACCGCGCACTATCCCGGCTACCGGAAGGTCACCCGCTCCGTGCAGGTGGCCGACACGGCCAAGACGGTGAACATCAAGGTCCCGGTCGACCACGGCTGCACCGCCGGCGGCTACGCCGGTAGCTACTCGGAGCCACTGTTCGGGACGGAGACGTTCGACGGCGCCGGCGCGCCGCAGGGCTGGTCGGTGGTCAACCGGACGCAGTTCCCGGGATGGACCTTCGACGACCCGGGCAGCCGGGGCAACCAGACGGGCGGCAGCGGCAACTTCGCGATCGTCGACAGCTTCGTGCAGGGGCTGGACGCCCGGCAGGACACCGACCTGGTCTCCCCCAAGTTCGACCTCAGGGACGTCCGGGCGCCGTACCTGCGTTTCAACAGTGACCTCTACGCCACGGCGGGCGACGACGTGGGCGACATCGACGTCACCACCGACGGCGGCAGGACCTGGACCAACGTCTGGCACGGGGACGACTGGCGACGTGGCCCCACGCAGGAACTGGTCGCGCTCGAACCGGCCGCCGGCAAGGCCAACGTGCAGGTGCGGTTCCGGTACAGCGCCGCCTTCGGCTGGTGGTGGGCGGTCGACAACGTCGAGCTGATCGACCGGGTCTGCACCCCGACCCCGGCCGGCCTGGTCGCCGGTTTCGTCACCGACAAGAACACCGGCGAGGGGCTCGACGGCGTCACCGTCGTCAGCCCCGACGCGCCCGCCGAGCAGGCGCAGACCGTGGCTACGCCGGAGGACCCGAGCATTTCCGACGGGTTCTACTGGTTCCTGTCCACCCTCACCGGGACCCACCCGGTCCGGGCGAGCCAGCGGCCGTACCAGCAGCTGTCGAAGGACGTCGAGGTCACCGCGGATCGGCTGAAGAAGGTGAACTTCGCCCTCACCGCGGGTCGGCTCACCGTCAGCCAGACGAACATCGAGGTGAACCAACCGTACGGCGCCACCCGCAGCACCACGGTGACGCTGAAGAACACCGGCAGCGCCCCGGCGACCGTCGAGACCCTGGCCCGGGCCGGGCAGTTCGAGGTGCTCGGGCAGCAGGGTGCGCCGCTGGCCGAACGGAAGGTCTCCGGCGCGAGCAAGGCCATGAACGGGATCGCGGCCGGCCGCGATCCCGAAGCCACCGCGGCCACGGCAACGGCCGCGGCAGCCGCGGGTGACCTGGCCTGGAGCCGGATCGCCAACGCTCCCGCGCAGGTCTACGACAACGCGGCCGTGACCATCGGCGGCAAGGTCTACTCCGTGGGCGGCGGGGCCGGCACCGGAACGGAGCGTTCGACCTGGGTCTACGACCCGGCGACGAACCTGTGGACCAGCCTGCCGCAGATGCCCCGAGGTCGCAGCGCGCCGTCGGCGGCGGTCGTGGACGGCAAGCTCTACGTCCTCGGTGGCTGGAACGCCGACGGCGCGCCGGTTCCCACGGTGGACGTGTTCGACCCGGCCACGAACACCTGGAGCACCCTCGTCGGGGTGTCCAACCCGGCGCCGCGCGCGGCGGCCGGCACCGCGGTCGTCGACGGCCGGATCGTCGTCATCGGCGGCTGCCCGGACGGCAACTGCACAGGCACCACGAGCGTCGTCGTCTTCGACCCGCACAGCCGTACGTTCGACACCTGGGCCGACTATCCGGTGCCCGTGGCGTACCTCCCGTGCGGTGCCATCGGCGGCGGCGTCTACTGCGCCGGCGGGGTCGACAAGACGCCGTACCGCGACACGTACGGCTACGACCCGGCCGCCGACGCGTGGACCCGGCTGCCCGACCTGCCGATCGACCTGTGGGGCGCGCCGAACACGGTCGCCGGCGGGCTGCTGATCCTCGCCGGTGGGATGACCGCCAACTCCACCGTCGTCACCAACCGCACGGTGGCGTACGACCCGACCGCCAGGGCGTGGCGGGACCTGCCGAACACCCAGGTCCCCGTCTACCGCGGCGCGATGGCGTGCGGGGTGTACAAGATCGGAGGCGGCAGTGACCTGGTGACCGCCGAGTCCGAGCGGTTGAGCGGTCTCGGCGCCTGCGGCGCGGCCGGTGTGCCGTGGCTCGACGTCACGCCGGGCGAGTTCACCCTGGCTCCGGGCGCCTCGAAGAAGGTCACGGTCACGGTGACCGCGACCCCCGGCACGGGCATCGCGCAACCCGGCACGTACCGGGCGGAGTTCGGGTTCACCACGGACATCCCGTACCCGGTGCCGGCGGTCGACGTCGAGGCCAGGGTCGCCGCCCCCGCCGACTGGGGCAAGATCCAGGGCACGGTCACCGGTAGGGGCTGCGACGGGAACGCGTCGGGCGTCGGGGCGACGCTCCGGCTCGACCTCGTCGGCAGCGGCGGCAACACGGGTTACACCGTCGTCGCCGACGCCCACGGCCGGTACGTCTACTGGCTGCCGGCCGGTAAGTACCAGGTCACGGTCGCCAAGGACGGGTGGACGCCGAAGGTGAAGCGGCAGACGGTCAGCGAAGGGGTGACGTCGACGTACGACGTCGTCCTCGACCCGGTCTCCACCTGCCGGATCGGGTCCACGCCGGAGGGCAGCCTGCACGGCGTGTTCCGGCGCAGCTGAGAGGACGGTGGCCGCCGGACCCGATCGAGGTCCGACGACGGCGCGGGCCGGTGGCCGCCGGACCTCGAT
>NZ_JBEXFP010000029.1:0-78996 GCF_040606825.1 Micromonospora sp. NPDC005367
CACCCCACCGGCCGGGGCCGTCACCCCACCGGCCGGGGCCGTCACCCCACCGGCCGGGGCCGCCCGGCGCGGTGCCGGGATGCGCGCGGCCTGGCAGGTGGTACGCGGGCTGCCCGCCGCCCGGCTCGGCATCGCCGCGGTGGCGGTGGGCCACACGGTGATGGTGGCGGTCATGTCGATGACCCCGGTGCGGCTCGGTGAGTCGCACGGCGACGCGGACGTGCTGCGGGTGGTCGGCATCGTGCTGAGCCTGCACATCGCGGGCATGTACGCGCTCTCCCCGGTGGTGGGCTGGCTCACCGATCGGCTCGGGCGGCGGGCGGTGATCCTCCTCGGCGTCGTGCTGCTGCTCGCCGCGTGCGCGGTCGCAGGGACCGCCGGGCACCACACGCCGCGGCTCTCGGCCGGTCTGGTCCTGCTCGGGTTGGGCTGGTCCGGCACCATGGTGGCGGGCTCCACGCTGCTGTCGGAGTCGGTGCCGGCGGCCATCCGGCCGAGCGTGCAGGGCTTCTCCGACCTGACGATGGGGCTGGCCGGCGCGGTGGCCGCGGCGGTCAGCGGGTTTGTGATGCGGGCCGCCGGTTATCCGGTCCTGACCCTGCTCGCCGCGGTCGCCACCGTGCCCCTGGTGGCGCTAGCGTTGCGGCCGGTGCCGGCAGGGGCACCGGATGAGGAGGACTGATCACGTGCGGCTGACCGACTTCTGGGCGCGGCTGGAGGAGGCCTTCGGCCCCGGCTATTCGGCCAGCATCGCCAGCGACCAGGTGCTCGCCCAGCTCGGCGGACGGACCATCGAGCAGGCCCTCGCCGCGGGTGAGGAGACGCACGTGGTGTGGCGGGCGGTCTGCGCGGCCTACCCCGACCGGGTGCCGGCGCGACTACGCTGAGCAGCGACTCTGCCGATCCGCGTGTCGCTTGCCTAGTCGTACACCTGTTCGGCTATTGTCCACAGCGGGGTGCTCGTCCACAGCTCGCGGCCCGTCGGCTGGTTTTCTGTCGGACCCAGCGCCTAGCGTGTCCGCGTGACGCGAAGCTCAGCAAAGACGCCGGCGAAGGCAGGGGTGGCAACGATGGTGGCAGCGCCTGACCGGGAGAAGGCACTCGACCTTGCTCTCGCTCAGATCGACAAGCAGTTCGGCAAGGGCTCGGTGATGCGTCTGGGGGAGCGGCCGGTCATCCAGACCGCCGTGATCCCGACCGGCTCCATCGCGCTCGACGTGGCGCTCGGTGTGGGCGGCCTGCCCCGTGGCCGGGTCATCGAGATCTACGGCCCGGAGTCCAGCGGTAAGACCACAGTGGCCCTGCATGCGGTAGCCAACGCCCAGCGGGCCGGTGGCATCGCGGCCTTCATCGACGCCGAGCACGCGCTCGACCCGGAGTACGCCAAGGCCCTCGGCGTCGACACCGACGCGATGCTGGTGTCCCAGCCCGACACCGGTGAGCAGGCGCTGGAGATCGCGGACATGCTGATCCGCTCGGGCGCGCTCGACATCATCGTGATCGACTCGGTGGCGGCGCTAGTGCCGCGCGCCGAGATCGAGGGTGAGATGGGCGACAGCCACGTGGGTCTCCAGGCCCGGCTGATGAGCCAGGCGCTGCGGAAGATCACCGGTGTGCTCAGCAACACCGGCACCACGGCGATCTTCATCAACCAGCTCCGCGAGAAGATCGGCGTGATGTTCGGCAGCCCGGAGACCACCACCGGTGGTCGGGCGCTGAAGTTCTACGCCTCGGTCCGGCTCGACGTCCGCCGCATCGAGAGCCTCAAGGACGGCACCGACGTGGTTGGTAACCGCACCCGGGTCAAGGTCGTGAAGAACAAGGTCGCCGCGCCGTTCAAGCAGGCCGAGTTCGACATCATGTACGGCAAGGGCATCTCCCGCGAGGGCTCGCTGATCGACGTCGGTGTGGAGCAGGCGATCATCCGCAAGTCCGGCGCCTGGTACACCTACGACGGCGACCAGCTCGGTCAGGGCAAGGAGAAGGCCCGGGAGTTCCTCAAGGAGAACCCGGACGTGGCGGCCGAGATCGAGAAGAAGATCCTCGAGAAGCTCGGCGTCGGAGTCGGCGCGGGTGACGCCGCCGGTGGCCCGGAGCTGCCGCCGGTCGACTTCTGATCTGACCTGTGGCAGGACGACGAGCCCGCGCGGGGCGAGGCTGGGATGCCAGCCCACCGCGCTCGGGCGACGCCACCACGCCTCGTCCCCGCCGTGGGCACCGCGGGAGGGCCGAGGAGTCTGACCCGACGGAGGCCACCGCCCCCGTCCCGCCCCGGGACGAGGCCGAGGTGGCCCGGGAGATCTGCCTGCGGCAGCTCGCCGTGCGGCCGCGTACCCGCGCCGAGCTGGCCGGGGCCCTGGCGAAGCGGGGCATCTCCGAGGAGACGGCCGCTCAGGTCCTCGACCGCTACGACGAGGTCGGCATCATCGACGACGCCGCGTTCGCCCGGGCGTGGGTGAGCAGCCGGCACACCGGGCGGGGACTGGCTCGCCGGGCGCTCGCCAACGAGCTGCGGCAGCGCGGCGTCGACGGCGACGTCGCGAGCGAGGCGCTCGGTGAGCTCAGCGAGGAGACCGAGGCGGAGACCGCCCGGGCGCTCGTCGATCGGAAGCTGCGTACCGCCCGGGGCGAGCCGAACGCGGTCTTCCGTCGGCTGGTGGGGATGTTGGCCCGCAAGGGCTACCCGCCGGGCGTGGCGATCCGAGCGGTGAAGGACGCACTCGCCGCCCAGAGCGCCGAGGCCGCCGAGTTCGCCGAGCAGATCGACGCGGACGCCCTGGCCGAGTCCGAGAGCGAGATCGAGCGCGACGGCCGATCGGCTGACTGACCGGCCGGCCACGGCCTCGCCTCCGGCCCCGGCGTGGCCGGTTTCCGGTCCTCGGTCGGCCGGCCGGTCGGCCGGCCACGGCTTCGCCTCCGGCCCCGGCCACGGCTTCGCCTCCGGCCCCGGCCACGGCTTCGCCTCCGGCCCCGGCCACGCCTTCGCCTCCGGCCCCGGCCACGGCTTCGCCTCCGGCCCCGGCCACGCCTCCGGTTTTCCGGCGTGACCGGTTTCCGGTCCTCGGTCGGCCGGCCGGTCGGCCGGCCACCGCCTCGCCTCCGGTCTCCCGACCTGCGGTGCTTCCGGCTCTCGGCGTGGCGGTCTCCGGCGTGGTCCGTTTCCCGGTCCTTGGCGGGCCGGTCCTCGGTCCGGCCGCTTCGGCCCTCCGCCCGACCCGCCCGGTCGGGGACAGTTGGCCGACCGGGACGGACGGGCCACGATCAACTCGAGGTCAATGAAGTCGGGGCATCAGCCGAGCTGGAATGCCCCGACTTCATGGAGGTCGAGTTGACCAAGGGCCGCCGACCTCGGTCGTCGCGGCGTTTGTCCCGGCATGTCCGCAGATGCATCAGCACTGGGTGACGAGGTAACTTCTCTCCGTTCGGGGGGTTTGATCATGAGTTCTTGACCGGAGTGCCCCCGGCGACCTAGCCTCGCCATACAGGCTCACATTGCCCGACCAGCGCAGGCTAAGCGCACAACATAGATCGCGTAACAGAACGGCAACGCTTTTGGTCGGCTCGCCGGCCTAATGCGCCAGCTCCGGACAGGCCGGTCCGGGGCTGACGCGACAACTGCACTCGGCCACCGGCGATGCTCGCGGGCACCGCCGGTGTAGGAACCTACCCACGGCCAGTCGCTCCGGTCGGGCGTCCAGAGCCGCAGGAGTGTGCCTATGGCACGGTTGCTGCGGCGCCGACGTTCAGGGGAGGCGGCCATGGCGGGACGGCACAGGTTGACCAGTGGTCCGCGCGGAGTCCCCGCATGAGCGCCTTCGACACGGTGCTCCTCGTCCTGGTCCTGATCCTGATCCTGGTGGTCATCGGCGCGCTGGCGATCGGCCTGCGGACACTGCGCGGGATGCGCAGCACCCCCACCGCGGACCCGGCCTTCATCGCCGAGAAGGATCGGCAGGAGCAGTCTCTCGCCGCGTTACGCAGCGCGGCCGACGAGGCGAACAGCACCATCGACGTGGCGAAGTCCGCGGCCGCGGCGGCGCGCGCCGAGGCCGCCGCGGCGAAGGCGGAGGCGAAGGCGGCCCGGGCGGAGGCCCGCCGGGTGCTCGACGATGCCCGCGCCGAGGCCGACACGCTCCTGGAGCGTGCGCACAAGCAGGCCGAAGCCGACGCGGAGCAGTTGCGTACGGCCGCTCGGCGCGGCGGTGAGCGCGAGGTGGCGGTACTCGCCGCGACCACCCGCGAGCAGGCCGCCGAGGTGGACCGGCGGGCGGCCCGGATGGACGAGCGGGAGCGCCTGCACACCGAGGAGGTCGAGCGGCTCGCCGAGCGCGAACGGCAACTGAGCGCGGCGAGCGCCGCGCTGGCCGCTCGGTCCGCCGCGCTCGACCAGCGGGAGGCCGAGCTGGCCGAGGCCGAGACAAAGCGCCGGTGCGAACTGGAGCGGGTCGCCGGGCTCACCGCCGAGGCCGCCCGGGCGGAGCTGATCGAGGCGATCGAGGGGCAGGCCAAGCGGGAGGCGGCGCTGCTGGTCCGCGACATCGAGGCCGAGGCCCGCGGTACCGCCGAGCATCGGGCCCGCCACATCGTGGTGGACGCGATCCAGCGGGTGGCCAGCGAGCAGACCGCGGAGAGCGTGGTCAGCGTGCTGCACCTGCCCGGGGACGAGATGAAGGGCCGGATTATCGGCCGGGAGGGGCGCAACATTCGCGCCTTCGAGTCGGTGACCGGGGTCAACCTGATCATCGACGACACCCCCGAGGCGGTGCTGCTCTCCTGCTTCGACCCGGTCCGCCGCGAGGTCGGGCGGCTCACCCTGGAGAAGTTGGTGCTGGACGGGCGGATCCACCCGCACCGGATCGAGGAGGTCTACGACCTGGCCCGGCAGGAGGTCGAGCAGCTCTGTCGGCGGGCCGCCGAGGACGCGCTCGTCGAGGTCGGCATCACCGACATCCACCCCGAGCTGATCACTCTGCTGGGCCGGTTGCGCTACCGGACGTCGTACGGGCAGAACGTGCTCAAGCACCTCGTCGAGACTGCCCACATCGCCGGCGTGATGGCCGCCGAGCTGCGCCTGGACGTGCCGCTCATCAAGCGGTCCGCGTTCCTGCACGACATCGGCAAGGCGCTCACCCACGAGGTCGAGGGCAGCCACGCCATCATCGGCGCCGACCTCGCCCGCAAGTACGGCGAGAGCGAAGAGGTGGTGCACGCGATCGAGGCGCACCACAACGAGGTGCAGCCGCAGACCGTGGAGGCCGTCCTCACCCAGGCCTCCGACGCCTGTTCCGGCGGTCGGCCGGGCGCCCGGCGGGAGAGCCTGGAGGCGTACGTCAAGCGCCTGGAGCGGATCGAGGAGATCGCCGCCGGCAAGGGCGGCGTGGAGAAGGTCTTCGCCATGCAGGCCGGCCGCGAGATCCGGGTGATGGTGAAGCCGGAGCACGTGGACGACATCGGCGCAGCCGTGCTGGCCCGGGACGTGGCCAAGCAGATCGAGGAGGAACTGACGTACCCCGGTCAGATCCGGGTGACGGTGGTCCGCGAGTCCCGGGTCACCGAGATCGCCCGTTGACCGGTCTCGCGCTCGTGGGCTCGCCGCGCAGGCGGCGGGCGGACCGCAGGGCGAGTGCCGTGCAGCTCACCGTGACGGCCAGACAGAGGAACAGCAGCGGGTTGACGTACGCGGGAACCAGATCAGTGGTGGTGCCGTCCGCGTAGCGGCACTGGTGCCGCAGTGGCATCCAGTCGGCGCTGGTCGCGGTGGAGTCCAACGGCTTGGCGGGGCAGTAGACGCTGGTGGCACGCAGGTCGAGGAAGTGCCCCGCCCACAGTCCGTGCAGGTAGACGGCGCCGGCCGTGGACGGCACCACGACCGTCCCGACGACGACCCGGAAGACGTTGTTCATCGATCGAGAGTCTGCCCGGTCGCTCGCCGTGCCGCGACGCGACGCGGATGGCCGGGAGCAGATGGCCGAAGGGCCGCCCCGAATAGTCGGGGCGGCCCTTCGTGGTCGTTGCGGCGGGGCTCAGGCGCCGCCGCCCGCGCCCTCGGCCTGCGAGATGAGCGCGGCTGGGGGAGGGTTCTGGGCCGGGGTGCCCGCCGTCTTCCGGCCCCGCGAGAGCCGGCGCTGGACGTACTGGGCCAGCTTCGACAGCGTGTAGTTGACGACGATGAACATCACCGCGATCACCACGTACACCTGGATGGGGTTGTCCAGTGCGCCGATGATCTGCTTGCCGATGCTGAGCGTCTCCTCGTAGCTGATGATGAAGCCGAGCGAGGTGTCCTTCAGGACCACGACCAGCTGGCTGATCAGCGCCGGCAGCATGATCCGGAACGCCTGCGGCAGCAGGATCATCCGGGTGGTCTGCCACGGGGCGAGCCCGATCGCGGCGGCCGCCTCGGACTGCCCGCCCGGCAGACCCTCCATGCCGGAGCGGAGGATCTCCGCGATGACCACCGAGTTGTAGATGGTCAGGCCGATGACCAGGTACCAGAGCGTGTCGAACGTGACGCCGAACTCGGGGAAGCCGCGGGCGACGAAGAAGATCGTGATCACCACGGGCAGGCCGCGGAACACCTCGACGCAGATCCGGGTGACCGCGGAGAGCAGCCAGGTCAGCCCGCGTAGCAGGTACGACACGGGGGTGGCCAGCCCGGTGAAGCGGCGCATGGCGAGGCTTTTGAGCTGGATCCGCAGCATCGCCAGCAGGGTGCCGACCACCAGTGAGGAGAGGATGGCCAGCGTGGCGGCCATCAGGGTGTTCTTGAAGCCGGTGCCGATCCGTTCCCAGACCAGCGAGAAGTTCTCGTCGGAGGGGTCGATCAGCGGGCCCCAGAGGTCCAGCGAGAACTGTCCCTTGTCGTCCAGCGGCTGGTAGATCAGGAAGTACGCGCCGACCAGCACCAGTACGGTGGCGACCAGGCTGCTGATCAGGGTGACCCGGCGCTGCCGTGGACCGGGGACGTCGTAGAGGACGCTCTGCTGGCTCATCGGGCCACCGCCTGTCGCTTCTCGATCCGGTCGAGGAGAGCGCCGAGGGGAACGGTCATGATCAGGTAGCCGATCGAGATGCCGATGGCGACCGGCACGAACGCGTAGCCCTCGGCCGAGGTGAGCTGGTCGGCGGTCTGGGACAGGTCACCGACCACGCCGAAGAAGCCGACCAGCGCGGAGTTCTTGATCATCGCGATGATCACTGAGCCGAGTGGCACGATCGAGGCCTTCCAGGACTGCGGCAGCACCACGTAGCGCAGGTTCTGGCCGAAGGTGAGTCCCAGTGACCGGGCGGCCTCGGCCTGTCCGGCTGGTACGGCGTTGACGCCCGAGCGCAGCGCCTCGCAGACGAACGCCGCGGTGTAGAGCACCAGGGCGATCAGCGCGAAGCGGAAGTACGGCAGGTCGGTGCCGAGCCGGGTGAAGATCGAGTCGAGCCCGGGGATCCGCAGGAAGTCCGCGTTGGACCCGAGCGCCGGCAGGCCGAAGGCCGCGAAGAACATGACCACGGTGAGCGGCATGTTCCGGAAGATGTTCACGTACGCGGTGCCGACGGCCCGCAGCGGCGGTACGGGCGAGATTCGCAGCACCGCCACGACGGCGCCCAGGATCAGGGCGCCGATCGCGGCCAGTACGCAGATCTGGAGGGTGAGCCAGAAGCCCCCCGCGAAGACGTCGAACTTGTCGATGAGCACACTCACGGGTCGGACTTCCTCCCCACCCTCCGGATCAACGGGTCAGATCAGTAACGGTTGACGGCCGGCGGGTTGCCCAGCTCGGCGCCGAACTTGCCGGCGGTGTCGTCCCAGGCCTTCTTCCAGCTGCCGTCGCTGTACGCCTTCTCGAGCGTGTCGTTGACGAAGTTGCGGAAGTCGGTGTCGTCCTTCTTCACACCGATGCCGTACGGCTCCTTGGTGAAGTTGGCACCGGCCAGCTTGAACGACGCCTCGTCCTTGGCGATGTAGCCGAGCAGGATCACGTTGTCGGTGGTCACCGCGTCAACCTGGCCGCCCTTGAGGGCGTCCCGGCACTTGTCGTACGTGTCGAAGAGCACCAGCTGGGTGGCGACGTCCTTGACGTGCTTCTTGATCTCCTCGGCCGGCGTGGAGCCGGTGACCGAGCAGACCTTCTTGGTGCCGTCCGCGAAGGAGTCCGGCCCGGTGATGGCGGCGTCGTCCTTCTTCACCATGATGTTCTGGCCGGCCTCGTAGTACGGCCCGGCGAACGCGATGCGCTCCTTGCGCTTGTCGTTGATGGTGTAGGTCGCCGCGACCAGGTCGACGGTGCCGTTGACGATCACGTCCTCGCGGACCTTCGAGGGGGCCTCGACCCACTCGATCTTGTCCTCGGGGATGCCGAGCTCCTTGACGATGATCTTCGCGACCTCGACGTCGAAGCCCTCCGGCTTGCCCGACAGGCCCTTCTGGCCGAAGCCGGGCTGGTCGAACTTGGTGCCGATCTTGATGGCCTGGGCCTTGTTGAGCCGCTCCATCGTGCTGCCGGCCGCGAAGGACTTGCTCTCCCCGCCGCTGCCGGTGCCCTCGTCGGACCCGTTGTCGCCACAGGCGGCCAGCCCGAGGGCGAGGGTCGCGGCCGCCGCGACCGCCGCCACGCGCTTCATACGCATACTCTTCTCCTTCTTCGACGAAGCCCGCCGGGGGATGGCGCGCTCCTTTGGACGCCTAGTGCGTGAGGATCTTGGAGAGGAAGTCCTTGGCCCGCTCGCTGCGTGGGTTGGCGAAGAACTCCGCCGGCGGAGCATCCTCCACCAGTTGGCCGTCGGCCATGAAGATGACCCGGTTGGCCGCGTGCCGCGCGAAGCCCATCTCGTGGGTGACCACGACCATCGTCATGCCGTCGCTCGCCAGCGAGGTCATGACGTCCAGCACCTCGCCGACCATCTCCGGGTCGAGTGCGCTGGTGGGCTCGTCGAAGAGCATCGCCTTGGGCTGCATGGCCAGCGCGCGGGCGATCGCGGCCCGCTGCTGCTGGCCGCCGGAGAGCTGGGCCGGGAACTTGTCGGCCTGGTTGGCGATGCCGACCCGGTCGAGCAGCGCCAAGGCCCGCTCGCGGGCCGCCGCCGGCTTCTCCTTGCGGACCTTGATCGGGCCGAGGGTCACGTTCTCGAGGATTGTCTTGTGCGCGAAGAGGTTGAACGACTGGAAGACCATGCCAACCTCGCTGCGCAGCCTGGCGAGGGCCTTGCCCTCGGCCGGCAGGGGTTGCCCGTCGAAGGTGATGGTGCCGGAGTTGATCGGTTCCAGCCGGTTGATGGTCCTGCACAACGTCGACTTGCCGGAGCCGGACGGGCCGATCACCACGACCACCTCGCCGCGGCCGACCGAGAGCGAGACGTCGTCGAGCACGTGCAGCGGCCCGAACCACTTGTTGACCGAGTCCAGCACGATGAGCGGTTCGCCCGTCGTCACGTCGTCCACCGTCCCTGTCGTCTCCCACTCGGGGCCGGTTGACCCCTGGTTGGGCAACTGTAGGCGGCCACTTGTGGCAGGACGCAACCCAGTTGGTCACGGAGCGGTAACACCCACCGGGGCGGGTGTCGAGTGTCCGGTTTCGACCGGGCGACTTGTCCGGTGACGGTAGCGGGTGACCTTTCCGTGCGACGAACATATGGGTATGACCGAACCGGTACGGCTGACCCGGTACGCCCGGGGTGGCGGCTGCGCATGCAAGATCCCGCCTGGTGAGCTCGAGTTGATGGTGGCGGGCCTCGGCGCCGCGACCGGGACCGCCGACCTGCTGGTGGGGCTGGACCACGGCGACGACGCCGCGGTGGTCCGCCTCGACGAGCGGACGGGCCTGGTCGCCACCGCCGACTTCTTCACCCCGGTGGTCGACGACGCCTACGACTGGGGGCGCATCGCGGCCGCGAACGCACTATCCGATGTGTACGCGATGGGGGGCACCCCGCTGGTCGCGTTGAACCTGCTCTGCTGGCCCCGGGACGTACTGCCGATGGAGCTGGCCCGCGAGGTGCTGCGCGGCGGGCAGGACGTGGCCCGCGAGGCCGGTTGTCATCTCGCCGGCGGGCACAGCGTCGACGACGACGGCCCGAAGTACGGGCTGGCGGTCACCGGGGTGGTCCGGCCGGAAGAGCTGATCACGCTGGAGGCGGGCCGGCCGGGGCAGCCGTTGTCGCTGACCAAACCGCTCGGCGTCGGGGTGCTGAACACCCGGCACAAGGCCACGGGCGAGGTGTTCGCCGAGGCGGTGGCCTCGATGAGCGCGCTGAACCGGGACGCGGCCCGCGCCGCGGTCGCCGCCGGGATCCGCTGCGGTACCGACGTGACCGGCTTCGGTCTGCTCGGGCACGCCTCGAAACTGGCTCGCGCCAGTGGCCTCACGGTGGCGATCGACGCCGCTCGGGTGCCGTACCTCGCGGGCGCCCGCGAGGCGGTACGGGACGGGTACGTCAGCGGCGGGAGCCGTCGCAACCTGGACTGGGTGACCCCGTGGACGGACTTCGGTGCGGCGGGCGAGGAGGAGAGATTGTTGCTCGCCGACGCGCAGACCTCGGGCGGCCTGCTGGTGGCCGGGGAGTTGCCCGGCGCCCCGGTGATCGGTGAGCTCCTGCCGCGTGGCGAGCACATGGTCGTCGTCCGTTGAGTCCTGTCGCGGGTTCGGACGGCGTCGTTCCGGCGCCGTCCGGTCCGGTGCGGCGCATCGGGATGCGGCACCGTACCCGATAAACTGTCATCTTCCCGCCACTGTGAGCTATTGGCTGGGAGGTTTTTTTGCCCGGTTTGGTCACAGACCGGTAACTTGCCCCCGGCTGGGGGCAAATGCACCGCACCATCGTCAGTAAGGCCCGATCCGGAGGCCGGTGGGACGAACGCAGCGAGGAGGCGGCATGACCGAGCTGTGGAACTGGAGAATCGACCAGGTACGACCCGTGGAGGTCTACCCGGCGCTGGCGGAGGCGCTCGGTCGGGTGGTGATGCCCCTGGCGATCGCCGACCCGGCCCGACTGCCGACGTACGCGGTGATCAGCGACGTCTGGCAGGCGCCGGGCGAGTTCGCCACGATCGTGGACTGCTACGGGGTGCCCGAGCGGCTCTCCGAGCACGCCAGCATCGCCGCGCTGGCCCGGCTGCTGAATCGCAACTGCGTGCTGCGTGACGACACCCTCGACGCCGGTCGGCACCTGCTGGTCGCGCCCGACGGCACGATCCGTCCGGTGCACTTCGACGTCCGGGAGACCGACGACGGCGAGGTGCTCGGCAATCAGCGCCTCTGCACCGACGCCGACCCCGCCTGCCGTGGCTGGTCGCAGTGTCACCGTTCACGGTGGGCCCCCGACACGGTCGCCCCGGCGCTCGCCGCGGCCTGACGGGCGGGCTCGGCCGTTCCTGGCCCGGGCGGGTCCTGGGCGGACCGGCAGCGGGCACGGCGGCGACCGTGCCCGGACCGCTCAGGACGGGACCGCCCAGACTCGGGCGGGCTCGGGCCCCCGGCCGTTCAGGCCCGGACGGCTCAGGCTCGGACGGCTCAGGCTGGATGGGCTCAGACCTGGACCGCTCTGGCTCGGATGAGCTCAGGCTCGGACCGCTCAGGCTGGATGGGCTCAGACCTGGACCGCTCAGGCTCGGATGAGCTCAGGCCGGTCGGGCCGGGACCTCGGGGGTGGCCCCGCCCGATCGTCCGCCGCGCACCACGAGCTGGTCGAGCAGGGTGGCGGTGGCGGTGGCGGCGGCGACGGCCGCGACCGCGGAGTGGAAGGCCTCCGCGTTGTGCGGCGCCGGGGTCCGGAAGCCCGAGATCTTCCGGACGTACTGCAACGCGGCGGCGTCGATGTCCGCGGGCGTCACCTCCGGGACGTACGGCTCCCGCAGGGTCTTGATGCTCCGGCACATGCTCTGCTCCTCCTTGCCCGACCGGGATCACCACACCTGGTGCCCGATGCGGCACCGACGGTGACAAGCGGTCGAGACTTGTCTATTCTGGTCACGGATCAGAGCCCTTCGAGCCATGCTGCCGCTCGCGCCGTCGCGCCCCGGGCCCCCGGAGACTCATTGTGGACCAGACAGCCCCTCGTCACAGCCCACCGTCCATCGACGTTCTGACGCGTAGCCTGCGGACACCGCTCGGTCGGGTGGCCGCGGAGCACCCCGAGGTGCTCGCGCTCGTCCGGCGGCGCGTCCTACCGGGCCAAGGCACCCCTCCGGGCACCGTGCCCGTCGCCGCGTTCAACTCGTCCATCTGAGGTATGGCGTGTCGGTGCGGTGCCGCCGGTCCGGCCGCGCCCTGCCGGCCGATCAGCCAGTACGTCCTCAAGGTGCACAGCAGGTGTGACCTCAGCTGTGATCACTGCTACGTCTACCAGGAGGCGGACCAGACCTGGCGGGCCAGGCCGGTGCGGATGGCCGGATCGACCGTCCGGGCCGCGGCCGCCCGGATCGCCGAGCACGCCCGGGCACACGACCTCCCCGTCGTGCACGTGGTGCTGCACGGTGGCGAGCCGCTGCTGCTCGGTCCGGCGGGGCTGCGCGAGGTGCTCGCCGAGCTGCGTGCCGCACTGACCCCCGGCGTCGTGCTCGACCTGCGGATGCAGACCAACGGTGTGCTGCTCGACGAGGAGCTGTGCCGCCTGCTGGTGGCGTACGACGTGAAGGTCGGGGTGTCGCTCGACGGTGACCGTGCGGCCAACGACCGGCACCGGAACTTCGCCCACGGTGGCAGCAGCCACGCGCAGGCCCGGCGAGCGCTGGCGCTGCTCCGCCGCCCGGAGTTCCGCAGCAGCTACGCGGGCATCCTGTGCACCATAGACGTGCGCAACGACCCGGACCGGGTCTACTCGGCCCTGCTGGCCGAGGACCCGCCCCGGCTCGACCTGCTGCTGCCCCACGCCACCTGGGACCGGCCGCCCTGGCGCCCGCCGGGCGTGGCCACTCCGTACGCGGACTGGCTGGGCCGGATCCACCGGCGCTGGGTGGACGACGGGCGGCCCGTACCGATCCGGCTCTTCGAGGCCCTGACCTCCGGGGACGGCGGCGGCACCGAGGCCGTCGGACTCGCCCCGGCCGACCTGCTCGTCGTGGAGACCGACGGCAGCTGGGAGCAGGTCGACTCGTTGAAGGTCGCCTTCCACGGCGCGGCCGGTACCGACCTGGACGTCTTCGCCCATCCGGTCGACGAGGCCGCCCGCCATCCCGGTGTGGCGATCCGCCAGGAAGGGCTGACCGGGCTCTGCGCCACCTGCCGTGCCTGCCCGGTGGTGAGCCGGTGTGGCGGCGGGTTGTACCCGCACCGCTGGCGAACCGGCACCGGCTTCGACAACCCCTCGGTCTACTGCGCCGACCTCCAGGCGATCATCGCCACCGTGGCAAGCCGCCCAGCGCCCGACCGGGCCGGCGCTCGAACCCCGGGCGCCGGCCCGGCTCGGGCCGGCGCCGACGACCGGCCGCCGCGTCGACCGGGCATCCCCGCGCCCCGGTCCGCCCAGAGGACCGGGGACCAGCACGTGGACCCCGCCACCGACCGGCTGCTGGCCGAGATCGCCGGCGGCCACGGCGACCGGTGGGCGCTGGACGTGCTCGCGCAGACCCAGCTCTCCATCACCCGGACGCTGCTGGGGACCTGGCGGGACACCGCCGGCGGCAGCGCCGCGTGGGATCTGCTCGCCGAGCTCGACGCCACCGCCGGCGACGCGGTCGGTGCCGTACTGACGTACCCGTTCGTCCGCCCCTGGCTGGTCCGTCGGCTGGCCCGGCCCGGCGTACCCGACGTCGACCTCCTGCCGGCGCTCGCCGTCGTGGCCGCCGTGCGGGCCGGCGTCGAGGCGGTGGTGGAGGTACCGGTGCGAGGTGGTGCGCTGGTGCTGCCCGCGCTGGGCCGGTTGACGGTCGGCGATGAGCGGGCCGGCGAGGTGCGCACTGTCCCGGGCGGGCTGCACATCCGCGTCGGGTCGGTGTCCCGGATGGTCCCGCTGGACGGTGCCGGTGCGGCGCCGACCGGGTGGCAGCCGGTCCGTCGCGTGCCCGTCGCCGACGCGGCGATCCTCATCGAGGACGTCGACCCGGAACGCGACTGCTACGGCCAACCGGTGGCGCCGACGATGGACGACGACGCGGCGGACGCCCTGGGAGGTGCGCTCGCCCGCGCCTGGCTGGCCGTCCACCGTGACGTGCCGGCGCACGGCGTCGCGCTCGCCGCCGGTTTGCGGGCCGTGGTGCCGTTGGCGCCGGACCCGGGGGCACCCTGGCGCAGCGCCACCGCCCGGCAAGCCTTCGGCGCGATCGCCGTGACCGAGATGCCCGATGCGGACGCGATGGCCGTGCTCCTGGTGCACGAGTGGCAGCACGGCAAACTCGGTGCGCTGCTCGATCTCTACGACCTGGTCGATCCGGCGTCGTCGGTGCGGATCCCGGTGGCCTGGCGGCCCGATCCGCGCCCCGTCGAGGGCGTGCTCCAGGGTGCGTACGCGCACCTGGCGGTGACCGAGGTCTGGCATGCCCGCGCCACGGCCGACCGGCCGGACGCGCAGCTCGCCCGCGGACACCTGGTGCGCTACCGGGACTGGACCCGCGAAGCCCTCGACGCCCTGCTCGGGGCCGGGGCGCTCACCGATCTCGGTGAGCGGTTCGTCGGACGGATGGGGCACGCTCTGGAGGAGTTCCGTGCCGACCAGGGCTGACGGCCGCGCCGAAGTGCTGCACGGGCACGTCGACGCGGCGCGCCTCGTCGCCGACCTGCGGGCGCTCGGCCTGACCGCCGGTCGGGACGTCCTGGTGCACTGCTCGCTGCGACGGCTCGGCCGGCCTGAGGGCGGCCCGGCGGCTCTGGCGTCGGCGCTGCGGGAGGTCCTCGGCCCGACCGGCACGCTGCTCGTACCGACCGAGAACGCCGGCAACTCGACGAGCTCGCGGGCCTACCGGGCGGCGACCCGGGGGATGGACGGGAGGCGGCTCGCCGACTACCACGCGGCGATGCCCGGCTGGGACCGGGCCGGCACGCCGTCGGAGGGCACGGGTGCGTTCGCCGAACACGTCCGGTTGACTCCCGGCGCGCTGCGCAGTGACCACCCGCAGACCTCCTTCGCCGCGCTCGGCCCCCGCGCCCGGGAGCTGACCGAACGCCACGACCTGGACTGTCACCTGGGAGAGCGGTCGCCGTTGGGCCGGCTGTACGCGGCCGCCGGCTGGATCCTGCTGCTCGGTGTGGATTACCAGGCGTGTACGGCGTTGCACCTGGCGGAGTACTGGTTGCCGATACCTCCTCCCCGCCGGCCCTACAGCTGCTACCGCCTGCTCGCCGGTCGGCGGGTACGCCTGGATTTCGACGCGCTCGACCTGGACGACAGCGACTTCCCCGCAGCTGGGCAGGCCCTCGACGAGGCACCCTTCGTCCGACACGGTCAGGTCGGGAGCGCCGAGGCCCGATTGATGCCGGTGCGTGACACAGTGGACTTCGCGGTCGGCTGGTTCAGCGCCCATCGACCACAGCTGGGGCGTTGACGTGGGGACTAGGCTGATGGTTTGGCCGCGCGGGGAGGGGCGGAGGCACACGGGTGAGCACAGTGGACATGCCCGCCGGCATGCGGGCCCCGCTGTTCTTCCTGAGCCACTCCCGCTCACCGGCCCGCCGGGCCGCCGCAGGCCCCTCGGAATACCTGCTCCGCTTCTACGAGGACCTCTCGGGGCACGTCAGCGAGCTCGTCGGTCCGGAGACCGGGGTCGATCCGGGCTTCATGGACACCGCCATGACCGGTGGGGAGCGGTGGACGCCGGAGTTGCTGCGCGCCGCCGGGACCTGCCAGGTCTTCGTGCCCCTGCTGTCCAGCGCGCTGCTGGGCAGCGACTGGTGCGGGATGGAGTGGCACGCCTTCTCGCGCCGGCGTATCGAGCGGCGACGCGACGACGTCTCGGCGCACGAGACGGCGATCGTCCCCGTCACCTGGTCGCCGACGGAGGGTGCCCGGCTGCCGAAAGTGGTCCGCGAGATCCAGCGGTTCTCGCCCACCCCGATGCCGGCGGAGATCGTGGCCCAGTACCAGCGGGAGGGGGTCTACGGGTTGCTGACCTTGCAGTTGGAGAACGCGTACCGGGCGGTGGTGTGGCGGCTCGCCCAGCGCATCGTCGCGATCCATCGGGCGTACCGGGTCGAGCCGCTGGTGCCGGCGGGCGTGAGCGAGCTGCGCAACCTGTTCGCCGAGGAGTCGGGGTGAGCCGGACCGGCGCGGTGCCGCGGACGGCGAGGCCGGGGGCCCGGGGGACCTACTTCTTCCTCAGCTACGCCCACTCGGCCCCGCAACCGGGTGCGCGGGCCGACGCCGACGTGTGGGTGGGGCAGTTCTTCGCCGACCTGTCGGCGGAGGTGGCCCGCCAGGCCGAGCTGGTGCCCGGGATGCGGATCGGCTTCTTCGACCAGCAGATCCCGCCCGACGCCGACTGGAAGGCCGCGCTGGCCGAGGCGTTGAGCGGCGTCGAGGTCTTCGTACCGCTCTACTCGCCGGGCTACTTCCGGCGTCCCTGGGCGCTCGGTGAGCAGGAATCCTTCCGCGGTCGGCTGGCCGCCGCCGACAAGCCGGACACCGCCGGGCACGTCCTGCCGGTGCTGTGGATCCCGTTCCCGAGCTGGGAGAGCCGTTCCGAGCTCGACGAGGCGTTGGAACTGGGCCGGGACGTTCCCGAGTACGCCGAGAACGGGTTGCGCGCGCTGTGCATGCTCGCCGCCTACCGGGAGCAGTACGACCGCCTGCTCGGACGGCTCGCCCACCGGATCGTGGAGGCCGCGGAGCGGCATCCGCTCGGTCCGTCCCGGGCACCCGGCCTGGACGAGGTGACCCGACCGGCGCCGGCCGACCCGGACCTCGTGGTGGCCGTGCTGGCGCCCACTCGGGGCCGGTTGCCGGCAGGCCGGGCGAAGAGCGGGTACGCGAGCAGCGCCCGCCAGTGGCGGCCCTTCGGCGGTCGGCAGAAGCTGCCGGCGGCCGAGTACGTCGCAAGTACCGCCGAGCGGCTGGGGCTGGCGGCCCGCACCGCCGACTTCGAGGGCGGGGCCGACCTGCTGGAGCGCCGGCCCACCGTACTGCTGATCGATCCGTGGGTGGCGGCGGTCCCCGATGCGGCGGAAAACCTCGCCGAGGCGGTACGCGATCTGCGCCCCTGGGTGGTGCCGATCGTCGTCACCGACGGCGACGACCCGCAGGACGCCGCGCGGCACGCCGAGACCGTCGCCGACCTGCTGCAGAATGCGGGCGTACCGCAGGTCAAGAGGGCCAGGAGCGTCCAGGAGTTCGTGGACCTCATGCCGGCCCTGGTGACCGAAGCCCGCCGTCAGTATCTGAAACACGGCCCGGTGACGGAGTTCCCCGAGGCCGAACCGCCACCCAGCCTGCGGCACGGGCCGGAGCCCCGCCCGCGCCCCGGCGCGTCGTTCGACCCGCCGCCCGCCCACGACGATCCGGCGTCGCCGCGTCCCCACGGAGAGAACCGATGAGCAACGATCGTGAAGGTCAGGTCGTCACGTTCTACTCGTTCAAGGGTGGTACGGGCCGGACGATGGCGCTGGCGAACGTCGCCTGGATTCTGGCCGCCAACGGCCGGCGGGTGCTGGTCGCCGACTGGGACCTGGAATCCCCCGGCCTGCACCGCTTCTTCCATCCGTTCCTGGACGCCGAGGCGATCCAGAGCACCAGCGGGGTCATCGACATGATCCGCGACTACGAGTGGGAGACCACCCGCACCGTGGACCGGCCGGACCGCTGGGTCGAGCAGTTCGCCCGCGTCCGGCGGCACGCCTTCTCGCTGCGCTGGAACTTCCCCGACGGCGGCAGCCTGGACTTCCTCTCCGCCGGCCGGCAGAACAGCGACTACGCGGTTTCGGTGAGTGGCCTGGACTGGGACAACTTCTACAACCGGCTGGGCGGCGCGCAGTTCTTCGAGGCGCTGCGCGCCGACATGAAGCGTGAGTACGACTACACGCTCATCGACAGCCGGACGGGGCTCAGCGACGTCGCCGACATCTGCACCCTGCACCTGCCGGACACCCTCGTCGACTGCTTCACCCTCAGCGACCAGGGCATCGAGGGTGCGGCCCGGGTGGCCCACTCGGTGCGGGACCGGTTCCGCCGCCGCGACATCCGCATCCTGCCGGTGCCGATGCGAGTCGACCAGGCGGAGAAGGAGAAGGCGGAGGCCGGTCGCTCGCTGGCGATGCGCCGCTTCGCCGGCCTGCCCACCGGTATGACCGAGGCGGAGCGTCGGCGCTACTGGGCCGCGGTGGAGGTGCCGTACCGGCCGTTCTACGCGTACGAGGAGACACTCGCCACCTTCGGCGACCCGCCCGGCTCGCCGACCTCGCTGCTGTCCGCGTTCGAGACGCTGACCGGGATCCTCACCGACAGCGAGGTGAGCGCGCTGCCGGTGATGGACGAGTCGGTCCGCGAGCGCGGCAAGGCCCGGTTCCGCCGACGTGCCGAGGCGGTCGACGACCAGATCGTGCTCCGGCACGCCCCCGAGGACGCGGTCTGGGCGGAGTGGCTGGAGCGGGTGCTCAGCGCGGCCGGGATGCAGGTCGTTTCCCCCGCCGCGGCGGTCGGTTCGGCGGCCACCCCGGCCCCGCGGACGCTGACCGTGATCTCGCCGGCCTACCTGGCGACCCCGACCGGCGGGCTGCCACCGAGGGAGTCGAGTACCGGTTCGACCGCGCTCGCGGTCTACGTGGCGGATCTGCGCCCGCTGGCGGAGTTCCCCGCACAGGTCTCCGCCCACCTGGTCAACGTGACCGCGGAGACGGCGGTCGAGCGGGTGCTGCGACTGGTGGGCCGGCCGGTGCCGCCGGCCGCGCAGGGCGCCCCGGCCGGTGCCACACGCTTCCCCGGCACCGAACCGCTGATCTTCAACGCCCCCAACCGCAACGCCCGGTTCACCGGCCGCGAGGACGACCTCGCCGAGCTGCGCCGGCAGCTGCAGAGCGGGGGCAGCGCGGTGGTGCTCCCCGTCGCCCTGCAGGGCATGGGTGGTGTCGGTAAGACGCAGGTCGCGCTGGAGTACGTGCACCGGTTCCGGTCGGCGTACGACGTGGTCTGGTGGGTCGTGGCGGACCCGCCGCAGTTCGTCGACACGGCACTGTCCGATCTGGGCGCCCGCCTCGGCCTGCCAGCCGGTCCGGCGCTGCCCGAGACGGTGCAGACGGTGCTGCAGGCCCTTGGCCGTGGCGAGCCGTACGAGCGGTGGCTGGTCGTCTTCGACAACGCCGAGGAACTCGAACACGTCGAGCAGTTCCTCCCGCAGGGCCCCGGGCATGTGCTGTTGACCTCACGCAACCGGGCGTGGGGGGAGCGGGCGAACCCGATCCAGGTGGACGTCTTCGACCGGGCCGAGAGCGTCGCGCACCTCGCCCAGCGGGTGCCGGCGATCAGCCGCGAGGAGGCCGACCGGGTCGCCGAGGCGTTGGGCGACCTGCCGATCGCCGTCGCCGCGGCCGGTGCCTGGCTGGCCGACACCGGCACGCCGATCCCCGACTACCTGCGCCTGATCGAGCGGCACGGGCCCAGCGCCCTGTCGGTCGAGGCCACCTGGGACCTGTCCCTCAACCGGTTGCGGGCGCAGGCGCCGGCCGCGTACCGGCTCCTGCAGCTCTGCTCGGTGCTGGCACCGGAGATCGCGCTGGACCTCATCTACAGCGACGAGATGGCGGCCGCGCTGGTGCCGTACGACCCGTCGGTGTCGGAGCGGCTGGTGCGTGGCGCCCTGGTCCAGCAGATCAACCGGCTGGCGCTGCTGAAGCTGGACGTGCAGGGCGGGCGGATCCAGGTGCACCGGCTGTTGCAGGCCGTGGTCCGGGATCGGATGGACGCCGAGGAGATCGCCGAGGCGCGCCACCAGGTCCACCTGGTGCTGGCCGCGTCCCGGCCCCGCGAGAACGTCGACGACCCCACGACGTGGCCGCGGCTGCGGATGCTCTGGCCGCACCTGGAGGTGTCCGACGCGTTGACCTGCCGGGAGGAGTCGGTGCGCCAATTGCTCATCGACCGGGCCCGGTACCTGTGGCAGCGCGGTGGTCTGGCGCAGGCCGAGGAGTTCAGCCGGCGCGTCGACGAGATCTGGTCGGCGCAGCTCACCGGGGCAGACGGCGGGTTCGAGCCGGACCAGCACCTGCTGCACCTGCGCTTCAACCGGGCGAACATCCTGCGCACCATGGGCCGGTTCGCCGAGGCCTGGGAACTCGACAAGCAGGTCCTCGAGGACCAGCAGCGACGCCTGGGTCCGAGCCACCCGCACGCCTTGATGACCGCCGGAAGCCTCGGCGCCGACCTGCGGGCCCTCGGGCGGTACGCCGAGGCGCTGGAGCGGGACCGCGCCACCTACGCCTCCTGGGTCGACCTGCTCGGCGAGGAGCACCCCCGGACGTTGAGCGCGGCCAACAACCTCGCCGTGTCGTTCCGGTTGGTGGGCGACTACCGCTCGGCCCGCAGGTGGGACGAGGACGTGCACCAGCGGCGGCGGGCCGTCCTCGGCCCCACCGACCCGTACACGCTGCAGTCCGCCGTGCGGCTCGGCAGCGACCTGCGGGAGGCCGGCGAGTACGAGAAGGCGGTGTCGCTACTGCGCGGGGTGTACGACAGCTTTCTGGAGGTGTTGGGCGTCGACGACCTGCTGACCCTCACCGCCCAGGTCAACGTGGCGGTGTCGCTGCGCAGCGTCGGCCGGCCCGCCGACGCCACGCCGCTCTTCGAGGAGGCATACCGGAGGCTGGAGGAGCGGTTCGGTTCGAACAACCCGGACACGGTGGCCTGCCGGGCGAGCCGGGCCGCGAACCTGCTCGCGATCGGCGACGCGAACCGGGCACTCAGCGAGATGGTCGCGGTCGGCCGGACGTACGAAGACGTGCTGCGTCTCGGCCCGGCGCACCCGCACACGCTGGCCACGCTGAGCAACCGGTCGGCGGCCGAACGGTCCCTCGGCCAGCTGCCCGCCGCCCGGGCCACCGCCGCCCACGCCGCCGACGAACTGCGCAAGGTCCTCGGCCCGGAACATCCGCATACCCTGGCGGCCGAGGTCAACCACGCGGTCTGCCTGGCCGAGGACGGGGAGTGGGAGTCGGCGCGGCAACGGCTGAGGGACACCGCCGAACGGTTGGTGGTGACCGTCGGCGCCGATCACCCCGACACGTTGCGCTGCCTCGGCGACGTGGCAGTGGTCACCCGCCGGACCGGCGGTACCGGGCCGGAGGCGGACGCCGGCGCCGCGGTGGATCGGCTGGCCGACGTGATCGGCCACGAGCATCCCAGCGTGCAGACACTGCGGGGTGGTCGGCTGGTGGCCCGGGTCATCGACCCGAACCCGTTCTGACGGTCGGCGCTGCTCGTCGTCCCGGTCGGTCGCGCAGGGCGCCGCGGCCGACCGGAGTCAGAGCCGCGGGGCCGCCGCCAGTGCCGGGGTGGTCAGCCAGGCGAGGGTCTGCGGAAGGATCTCCACCGCACCGAAGTGCGCGGCGCCGGGCTGGACCTGGACCTCGGCGGTGGGGATCCGCGCGGCCAGCCATCGGGAGTGCGAGACCGGAGAGAACCGGTCCTGCTCGCCGTGCCACAGGCGGACGGGTAGCCGGATCGCGCCGAGGTCGAAGCCCCAGGACCGGTGGACGGCGAGCACGTCGTCGATCCAGCCCTCGGGTCCGTGCCGCAGCGCCTCGGCGTACATGTCGGTGAGCAGGCGGCGGATGACTACGTCGTCGACCACCCGGATGTCCGGCTCGGTGAGCTGCGGGCGCAGGAACTCCAGCAGGGTCATCGGGTCCCGCTGGACGTCCTTGGCCCGCACGGTGAGCATGTCGCGCAGTTCGGCGGTGTCCGCGTCACCGAGGGTGTGCTCGTCGACGTTCTCGTCGGTCATGCCGCCGTACCAGTCGAGGTCGGGGGCGTCGGCGGGGGCGAGCCCGACCAGCACCGCCGCCCGGGTCACCCGGTCGGGCAGCAGCGCGGCGCAGGCCAGCGCGTGCGGACCGCCGCCGGAACGGCCCACCAGTGCGAACCGGTCGATACCGAAGGCGTCGGCGATCGCCGCGACGTCGGCCGCGGTGTCGGCCACCCGACGGCCCTCGTGCCGATCCGAGTCGCCGTACCCGGGCCGGTCGTAGCAGATCAGGTGCACGCCCAGGCGGTAGAGGACGACGGGGCGGGGCCGGGGGCCGCTGCGGCTGCCGGGAGTGCCGTGCAGAAGGAAGACCGCGAGGCCGTCCGGCGCGCCGGAGGTCTCCACCGCGAGGCGTCGCCCGTCGCGGGTGACTACGGTGTGCTGTGCCGCGTTCTCTAGCGTCACGGTGGCCTCCCGCGGCGTTTTCATGTGCTTCTCCGAACGCACACCTGTCGGTCTTGAGTGCAAAGCCCCCGAAACCACCCAGAACATCGTCCTGTTGTGCAGCGTACTGCCCGCTGGGTGACCCCGCCATTGGCCGCCGGGTCAATGCCGGGCGATCGGGTCAGCCGAGTGGGCCGCTACCCTGGTAGCCCGAGGAAAGGGGCGCCGAGCAGGTGGCTAGGACCTACAACGTCGTGACGTACGGCTGCCAGATGAACGTGCACGACTCGGAACGCATCTCCGGCCTGTTGGAGCAGGCGGGTTACGTGCGCGCCGCCGGGGGCGACGAGACCCCCGACATCGTCGTCTTCAACACCTGTGCGGTCCGGGAGAACGCCGACAACCGGCTCTACGGCAACCTCGGCCGGCTGCGCCCGGTCAAGGACAAGCACCCGGAGATGCAGATCGCCGTCGGCGGCTGCCTGGCCCAGAAGGACCGCGGCGACATCGTCCGCAAGGCCCCCTGGGTGGACGTGGTCTTCGGCACGCACAACATCGGCTCGCTGCCGGTGCTGCTCGAGCGGGCCCGGCACAACGCCGCCGCCGAGGTGGAGATCCTGGAATCCCTCGACGTCTTCCCGTCGACGCTGCCCACCCGCCGCGAGTCGACGTACGCCGGCTGGGTGTCGATCTCGGTGGGCTGCAACAACACCTGCACCTTCTGCATCGTGCCGTCGCTGCGCGGCAAGGAGAAGGACCGTCGCCCCGGCGACATCCTGTCCGAGGTCCGCGCGCTGGTCGACGAGGGCGTGCTGGAGGTGACCCTGCTCGGGCAGAACGTCAACTCCTACGGGGTGGAGTTCGGTGACCGGCTCGCCTTCGGCAAGTTGCTGCGCGCCTGCGGCGAGATCGACGGCCTGGAGCGGGTACGTTTCACCAGCCCGCACCCGAAGGACTTCACCGACGACGTGATCGCGGCCATGGCCGAGACGCCGAACGTCTGCCACTCGCTGCACATGCCGTTGCAGTCGGGCTCCGACGCGGTGCTGCGCGCCATGCGCCGGTCGTACCGGGCGGAGCGCTACCTCGGCATCATCGAGAAGGTTCGCGCGGCGATGCCGAACGCGGCGATCACCACCGACATCATCGTCGGCTTCCCCGGTGAGACCGACGCCGACTTCGAGCGCACCCTCGACGTGGTGCGCGAGTCCCGGTTCTCCTCGGCCTTCACCTTCCAGTACTCCAAGCGCCCCGGCACCCCCGCCGCCACGATGGAGGGCCAGCTGCCCAAGCAGGTGGTGCAGGAGCGCTACGAACGCCTGATCGCCTGCGTCGAGGAGATCACCTGGGCGGAGAACAAGAAGCTGGTCGGCCAGGACGTCGAGGTGCTGGTCGCCGTCGGCGAGGGACGCAAGGACGAGCGCACCGGGCGCATGTCCGGCCGCGCCCGCGACGGCCGGCTCGTGCACTTCGACGCGGGATCCCTCGCCGGGCAGATCCGCCCGGGTGACATCGTGCACACCGCCGTCACCTACGCCGCCCCGCACCACCTGAACGCCGACGGCGAGCCGCTGGCTCACCGGCGTACCAGGGCCGGGGACGCGTTCGAGGCGGGGCGCTCCCCGCGTACGCCGGGGGTGCTGCTCGGGCTGCCCACGGTCGGCGCGCCGGCGGCGACGCCCGCCGCCACCTCGGGGTGCGCCGCGCACTGACCACACCGGCGTCGGTCATCGCAAGATCGCACTGCAACCGGGATGTAGTGCTCTCACCCGCAACGTGAGGGCACTACATCCGTTTTGTAGCGCGATCTTGTGGCCGGGCACGCCCGTCGGATGCACGGCGGCCCCGGTTCCCGCGCGGGAACCGGGGCCGCCGGAAAAGGGGTCAGCTCAGCTGGACTGCTCGGCGAGCTGGAGGAACTGCCGTTTGGACGCCAGCGCCTGCTCGGCCTCCCGGATCCGGCGCGCGTCGCCGGCGGCCTGGGCCCGGGACAGCCGCTCCTCCGCCTCGGCGACCTGCGCCCGCATCTGGGCGAGCAGCGGGCTGTCCTCCTTGGAGGTCCGCCGCCAGGCCGAGTCCATCACCGCGCGGACCTTCTCGTCGACGGCGCGCAGCCGACGCTCCAGCCCGGCAGCCGCCTCGCGGGGCACCCGACCCGCCTCGTGCCACTGTGCCTGGATGTCCCGCAGCTTCGCCTGCGCGCCCTTCGGGTCACCGTCGACGTCCAGCGCCTCCGCCTCGGCGAGCAGCGCCTGCTTGCGTTCCAGGTTGCCCCGCATTTCGTTGTCCCGAGCGGAGAAGACCTCGCTGCGCCGGGTGAAGAAGTCGTCCTGCGCCGCGCGGAACCGTTCCCACAGCCGCTGCTCGGCCTCCTTGGACGCGCGCGGCGCCGCCTTCCAGCGCGTCATCAGGTCCTTGAGCTGGTTGGCGGTGGCCGCCCAGTCGCTGGAGTCCTTGAGCTTCTCAGCCTCGGCGACCAGCTCCTCCTTGACCGTCTGCGCCTGCTTGCGCTGCGCGTCGAGGGACGCGAAGTGGGCGCCCCGGCGGCGGGTGAAACCGTCCCGGGCCGCCGCGAACCGCTTCCACAGCTCCCCGTCGGTCTTCTTGTCGACGCCGCGGATGGTCTTCCACTCGTCGAGGATCTCCTTGAGTCGGTCCCCGGCGGTCTTCCATCCGGTCGACTCGGCGGCGAGCTTCTCCGCCTCCTCGACCAGCGCGGTCTTGCGGGCCAGCGCCTCGCTACGCGCCGCGTCCCGCGCCGCGCGGGCCTCACCGGCCTTCTCCTCGGCCACCCCGGCGAGCCGGTCCAGCCGGGTGGCCAGCGCGTCGATGTCGCCGACCACGTGTGCCTCGGCGAGCGAGGCCCGGATCCGGCGGATCGTGCTCAGTGAGTGGCCGGCATCCGCCGCACCCGAGTTGAGCCGGGCCTCAGTCAGGTCCACCTCGGTCACCAGGTCGGCGAAGCGGCGGGCGAAGTGCGCCAGGCCCTCCTCCGGTGCTCCTGCCTGCCAGGATCCGACCACCCGCTCGCCTTCGGCGGTCTTGACGTACACGGTGCCGTCCGCGTCCACCCGTCCGAAGGCAGTCCAGTCGCTCATGTGCCCATCCTCGTTCTCCCGGCGTCGGGGAAGCAGTGTCCCGATCGCCGCCACAGCGCAGCCAAGTTTCTCCCCGGCATTGTCACAGGTACGACCCCGTCCCCGTCGAGCGCCTATCGCCGACCGTGACCATACGGTGTCCTAGCGCCCAGATGACCGGATCGGCGCACAGACTCACCGGCGCGTCCCGCTACCGTGAACGGGTGCCACTGGTCGCCGCCGCCGTCTGCCCTCATCCGCCCCTGCTCGTGCCCGAGGTGGCCGGTGCCGCCGCCGCCGAGCTCGACCCGCTCCGCGCCGCGTGCGACGCCGCGTTGGCCCGGCTGCTCGCCGCCGAGCCGGAGGTGATCCTGTTGGTCGGCAGCGGCCCGGAGACTCGCAGCTTCGGCACCGCCGACTACGGCTCCCTGCGCGGGTACGGGCTCGACCGGGCGGTGCCGCTGTGGCGGACCGACCGCGCGGGGGCGGACGTGCTGCCGCTCAGCCTGACCGTCGGCGCATGGTTGGTCGGCCGGACCGGCACGCCCCTGTCCCGGTTCGCGGCGGCGATCGCGGACCGGGCCGCCCCCGCCGACTGCGAGGACATGGGGGTGCAACTGGTCGAGCGCGCCGAGGCGCGCACGGCGCTGCTCGTGATGGGGGACGGGTCCGCCTGCCGAGGAGAGAAGTCGCCCGGCTACGACGACCCGCGCGCGCAGGCGTACGACGAATCGGTCGGCGCGGCCCTGGCCGCCGCGGACGCCGAGGCGCTGCTCGGCCTGGACCCGGTGTTGTCGGCGGAGCTGATGGTCGCCGGCCGCGCGCCGTGGCAGGTGCTCGCCGGCGCGGTGCGGGCGGCGGGCGGCGACTGGCGGGGCGAGCTGCACTACGCCGAGGCCCCTTACGGCGTGGCCTACTTCGTGGCCGGCTGGGAGACGGCGTGAGCGGGCCGGTCGAGGCCGGTGGCAGCCGCCCCCCGACCGGGGTGGTCGTGGCCGTGGTCGGGCCGACGGCGGCCGGCAAGTCGGCGCTGAGCATCGCCCTGGCGCACGCGCTCGACGGCGAGGTGGTCAACGCCGACTCGATGCAGCTGTACCGGGGCATGGACATCGGCACGGCCAAGCTCACCCCGGCCGAGCGGGACGGTGTGCCGCATCACCTGCTGGACATCTGGGACGTCACCGAGCCGGCCAGCGTCGCCGAGTACCAGCGGCTGGCCCGGGCGGCGGTCGACGACATCCTGGCCCGGGGACGGGTGCCGCTGCTGGTCGGCGGCTCCGGCCTCTACGTGCGGGCGGTGCTGGAGCAGTTCGAGTTCCCGGGCACCGACCCGGCGATCCGGGAGCGGCTGGAGCGGGAACTGGCCGAGTTCGGGCCGGCGCCCCTGTACGCCCGCCTGCGCGCCGCCGACCCGACCGCGGCCCAGGGGATCCTGCCGGGCAACGGCCGCCGGATCGTCCGTGCCCTGGAGGTGATCGAGCTGACGGGGGCGCCGTTCACGGCCTCGCTGCCCGAACCGACCCCGTACTACCCGTCCGTGCAGGTCGGCGTCGACCTGGACACCGTGCTGCTCGATGAGCGGATCGGCCTTCGGGTGGACCGGATGTGGGCCGACGGGCTGGTCGCCGAGACCCGCGAACTGGTCGGACGTGGCCTACCCGACGGGCGTACCGCCGGCCGCGCGCTCGGCTACCAGCAGGTGCTGCGCTTCCTCGCCGGTGAGCTGACCGAGACCGAGGCGTACGAGGAGACGATCCGGGCGACCCGCCGGTTCGTACGCCGGCAGCGCTCCTGGTTCCGCCGCGACCCGCGGATCCACTGGCTGGACTCCGCCGAGCCGGGCCTGGTCGCCGAGGCCCTGCGGTCGGTCGCCGCCGCTGCGGGATGATGGAGTCGTGGAGTTCACCAAGGGGCATGGCACCGGCAACGACTTCGTGATCCTGCCCGACCCGGACGGGACGCTCGACCTCACACCCGGTCTGGTCGCCGCCATCTGTGACCGACGGCGAGGGCTCGGCGCCGACGGGGTGCTGCGGGTCGTGCGGGCCGCCAAGCACCCGGAGGGCGTGGCGCTGGCCGGCGAGGCCGAGTGGTTCATGGACTACTGGAACTCCGACGGCTCCATCGCCGAGATGTGCGGCAACGGGGCACGCGTGTTCGTCCGCTACCTGGTCGACACCGGGCTGGCCACCCCCGCCGACGCGGCGTTGCCGGTGGCGACCCGGGCCGGGATCGTCCGGGCGCGGGTCGACGGCGACACCATCGCGGTGGAGATGCGTCGCCCGCGGCTGTACGACGCGTCCACGGCGACCCTGGGCGGCCTCACCCTGCCCGGCACCGCGGTGGACGTGGGCAACCCGCACCTGGTCTGCGCGCTGCCGGCCGGGCTGGACCTGCCCACGCTGGACCTGACCCGGGCGCCCGAATTCGATCCGGTGGTCTTCCCGGCCGGGGTGAACGTCGAGTTCACCGCTGCGGGGGGACCGGTCGACGGGGTCGACGGGCATGTGCTGATGCGCGTCTACGAGCGCGGCTCGGCGGAGACCCTCTCCTGCGGCACGGGCGCCTGCGCGGTGGCCGCGGTGGCACTGCGCGACCTCGAACGGGAAACCGGCCTGGTCGCGGTCGACGTTCCCGGCGGACGTCTCACCGTCACCGTCACCGCTGACACCTGCTGGCTCGCCGGCCCCGCGGTCCTCGTGGCGACCGGCAGGCTGGCCGCCGCCAACCTGCCGGACTGACCACCGTCACGGGTTGGCGGAGGCCTCGGCGGCGATCTCCGGAAGGTCGGCCGGACCGGGGTCGGCGGCCGGCGCGGGGGCCGGGTTGTGCGCGGCGGCGCGCACGGCGGCGGCCACGGCCGGGGCGACCCGGGAGTCGAAGACGCTCGGCACGATCACCGTCGGGTTGATCTTGTCTTCGCCGACGACGTCCGCGATGGCGTGCGCGGCCGCGATCGCCATCTCCTCGGTGAACTCCTCGGCGTGCGCGTCGAGCATGCCGCGGAAGACGCCGGGGAAGGCCAGCACGTTGTTGATCTGGTTGGGCTGGTCCGACCGGCCGGTGGCGACGATCGCGGCGTGCTTGCGCGCCTCCCGCGGGTCCACCTCCGGGTCGGGGTTGGCCAGCGCGAACACGATCGAGTCCTTGGCCATGGTGGCGATGTCCTCGCCGGTGAGCAGGTTCGGCGCGCTGACCCCGATGAAGACGTCGGCGTCGCGGATCGCCCCGCGCAGGTCGCCGGAGTAGTTGTCCTTGTTGGTGTTCTCGGCCAGCCACTGCCAGGCCGAGTTCAGGTCGGTCTGGCCGCGGTGCAGAGCGCCCTGCCGGTCGGACGCGATGATGTCGCCGACGCCCTGGCGCAGCAGCAGCTTCATGATCGCGGTGCCGGCGGCGCCGGCGCCGGAGACGACCACCCGGACGTCCTCGAGCTGCTTGCCGACCACGCGCAGCGCGTTGGTGAGTGCGGCCAGCACGCAGATGGCGGTGCCGTGCTGGTCGTCGTGGAAGACCGGGATGTCCAGCGCCTCGCGCAGCCGGGCCTCGATCTCGAAGCACCGCGGCGCCGCGATGTCCTCCAGGTTGATGCCACCGTACGCGGGCGCGATCGCCTTCACGATGGAGACGATCTCGTCCGTGTCCTGGGTGTCGAGCACCACCGGCCAGGCGTCCACGCCGCCGAACCGCTTGAACAGCGCCGCCTTGCCCTCCATGACCGGGAGCGCGGCGGCGGGCCCGAGGTTGCCCAGACCGAGCACGGCCGAGCCGTCGCTGACCACGGCGACGGTGTTGCGCTTGATGGTCAGCCGCCGGGCGTCCGAAGGGTTCTCGGCGATGGCCATGCAGACCCGGGCCACGCCCGGGGTGTACGCGCGGGACAGCTCGTCACGGGTGCGCAGGGCGACCTTCGAGCTGACCTCGATCTTGCCGCCGAGGTGCAGCAGGAACGTCCGGTCGGAGACCTTCCGGACGTCGACCCCGTCGAGCGCGGAGATCGCCTGAACGACCTGGTCGGCGTGGCCGGCGTCGGCGGTGTCGCAGGTGAGGTCGACGAGCACGTGGGTGGGGTCGGAGTCGACCACGTCCAGCGCGGTGACGATCGCCCCGGCCTCGCCGACGGAGGTGGTCAGCCGCCCGATCGACGAGGCGTCCGCCGGTACGGCGATCCGGATCGTGATGGAGAATCCGGCACTCGGGAGTCGGGTGATGGCCACAGGTGTTTCCTCCGTCAACGCTGAGCGGCTCGACTCGCATTTCTACCCGCCCGCCGAGGTCGCTCGGCATCCGGCCCCACTACCGGTGGGTACGGCCACCGTCCGCGAGCTGTGCACGGCCGGGTGCCGGGTCGCGGTCGTGTGGCGCGGCCACCGAATTCCGGCGACTTCCGCGCGCCTAGGAAACGACCACGCGGGCATATAGCAGGTGCGTGCGGCGTTGCCACATGTCAGGATTGCTTTCTACCCGGCAGAACGGACAGGAGATCGGCTTGCGCGACCAGGACACCGTCGTAGTCCCATTCGAGGACGAAGAGCTCGACGCCACAACCGGCGAGCTCGAGCTGTCAGAACGGCAGGCGCTGCGGCGGGTCCCCGGCCTCTCCACCGAGCTCACCGACATCACCGAGGTCGAATACCGGCAGCTCCGCCTGGAACGGGTGGTGCTGGTCGGGGTCTGGACCGAGGGCACCCAGAGCGATGCCGAGAACTCCCTCACCGAGCTGGCCGCGCTGGCCGAGACCGCCGGCTCGCAGGTGCTCGATGGGCTGATCCAGCGCCGTAACCGGCCTGACCCGGCGACGTACATCGGCCGGGGCAAGGTCGACGACCTGGGTTCCGTGGTGCTCGCCTCCGGCGCGGACACCGTCATCTGCGACGGCGAGCTCTCCCCGTCCCAGCTGCGCAATCTCGAGCAGCGCACCAAGGTCAAGGTGGTTGACCGGACCGCGCTCATCCTCGACATCTTCGCCCAGCACGCGAAGAGCAAGGAGGGTAAGGCGCAGGTCGAGCTGGCCCAGCTGGAATACCTGCTGCCCCGCCTGCGGGGTTGGGGCGAGACGCTCTCCCGGCAGACCGGTGGTAGCGCCCGCGGCGGCGGCGCCGGCGGTGGCGTGGGCCTGCGCGGTCCCGGTGAGACGAAGCTGGAGACCGACCGGCGCCGGATCCGCACCCGGATCGCGCGGCTACGCCGTGAGATCAAGGGCATGCGGACGGTACGCCAGACCAAGCGCGCCCGCCGCACTCGCAACGCCGTGCCCGCGGTGGCGATCGCCGGCTACACGAACGCCGGCAAGTCGAGCCTGCTCAACCGCCTGACCGGGGCGGGTGTGCTGGTGGAGAACGCCCTCTTCGCCACCCTGGATCCGACCATCCGCAAGGCCACCACCTCCGACGGGCGGGTCTACACCCTCTCCGACACGGTGGGCTTCGTCCGGCACCTGCCGCACCAGATCGTCGAGGCGTTCCGCTCGACGCTGGAGGAGGTCGCCGACGCCGACCTGGTGGTGCACGTCGTCGACGGCGCCCACCCGGATCCGGAGGAGCAGGTCCGGGCGGTGCGTGAGGTGCTCGCCGAGGTGGGTGCCGACCGGCTGCCCGAGCTGCTGGTGGTCAACAAGGTCGACGCCGCGGACGAGGAGACCCTGCTGCGGCTCAAGCGGCTCTGGCCGGAGGCGGTCTTCGTGTCCGCGCATTCGGGACGCGGCGTCGACGATCTGCGCAGCGCCGTCGAGGCCCGGCTGCCCCGGCCGGCGGTGGAGGTCTGCGCGGTGCTGCCGTACGACCGGGGTGACCTGGTCGCCCGGGTGCACCGCACGGGCGAGGTGCTCAGCACGGCACATCTGCCGGAAGGCACCCGGGTGCACGTCCGGGTCAATCAGGCGCTCGCCGCGGAGCTCGCTCCCTACGAGGAACGGACGACGGCGGCGCGCTAGACGCCTTGCCGGCGTCACCCGGTGGAAACCGGGGCATGCGACACTTGCGCAATGCGCCGCGCTGTTTCCTCGGTCACGGTCGCCCTCGGACTCATCGGGGCGACGGTGGCGTTCACCGGAGTCGCGCTGGCGGCTCCTGCCGCCTCGTCCGCCACCGCGCCCGTTCCGGGCAAGAAGCGGTGCACGATCACCGACGAGCAGCCGCGTCAGCTCTCCGGTCTGATCGCGACGAGCAGCGGCTACGTCGTCGTCAACGACGACAGCGATATCGAGTCGCGTAGGCGCGTCTTCCTCCTGGACAGCAAGTGCAAGATCTCCAAGGAGGTGTCGTACCCGGGCGACGGCCCGGTCGACACGGAGGACCTGGCGCTCTCCCCGGACAAGAAGACGGTCTGGATCGCCGACACTGGTGACGAACCCATCGGGGAGCGGCGCAAGCATGTGGCGGTTTGGAAGATGGCGGCCAGCGGCTCCAAGAAGCCGACCGAGTATCGGCTCTCCTACCCGGAGGGGAAGCCGCACGACGCCGAGGCGCTCCTGATCGGCGACGACAACCTGCCGCTGATCATCACGAAGGTCACGTCGGGCGCGGCCGACATCTACCGACCGACGGCGGCGCTCACCAGCGGAGACGCCGATCCGGTCGCCATGGAGAAGGTCGGCTCGCTCAAGCTGCCGATGACGCAGACGGAGAATCCGCTCGCCGTCATGGGCCGGGTCGCGATCACCGGAGCGGCCCGCTCGCCGGACGGCAGCAAGGTGGTGCTGCGGACGTACGCCGACGCCTTCGAGTACGACGTCACGGACGGCGACATCGTCAAGGCGCTCACCGGCGGCGAGCCCCGGGTGACGCCGTTGACCGATCCGTTCGGTGAGGCGATCACCTACTCGCCGGACGGGAAGAGCTTTCTCACGGTCTCGGACGTCGCGAAGCTCGGCGACGACGAGGCCAAGGTCGAGATCCTGAGCTACACCCCCTCCCTGAAGGGGGCCGACCCGGTCGCCGCGGGCGTCGACGCCGGTTCGGCCTCGAACCGCTCATGGTTCGACAGCCTGAGCATTCAGGACATCACCTATCTGGTCGCTGCGGTAGGCGTGGTGGGTGTGCTGCTGGTCGGTGCCGGGATCTTCGGCATTCTCCGGTCGCGAAAGCGCAAGGCGATCAACGCGGACCGTTCCGCCGGTGGTCGCGACGACGACTCGCCCGGCGGCCGCACGGATGAGGATTTCGCGGGCCCCGGACCGGCTGGTCGCGGGGTCTACGGCGGGACTCCGGGTCGCGACGCCGGCCCAGGGGGTGGCGGGGTCTACGGCGGTGGCCCGAGCCGTGGTGGTGCGGCACCGGCCGGTGGTGGCGTCTACGGCGGCGGCGGCGGCCGTCCGGCCGGCGGCGCGGGCGGGGTCTACGGGGGTGCCCGTCCGAACGGTGCCGGCGACCCCCGCCCGGGCGGTGGCGTCTACGGTGGCGGCCGGCCCCCGGGTGGTGGAAGGCCCGGCGGCGGTCAGCCCGGTGGTGGCTCGTACGGCGGCGGTCAGCCCGGTGGCGGTCAGCACGGTGGTGGACGGCTCGGCGGCGGTCAGCCCGGTGGTGGCTCGTACGGCGGCGGTCAGCCTGGCGGTGGCTCGTACGGCGGCGGTGGCGGTCGTGCGGAACCGCCCCGGCGTGGCGGGCCCGACCCGGACTACCAGGGTCAACGTGGTGGTCGTCGGCGTCAGGAGGAAGACCCGTACGGCCAGTACCCCGGCGGCCGCGACCGGTACCGCGGCGACCGCTACTGATCGGCTCGGCTCCCGTTGCGCCCCCGGCCTGGCGCTGGGGGCACCTGTGCCGCGCCAGCACAACCGCCTGCGCGGCTGTGCTGGCGTCGGAGATGTGGGTGGACCGAACGCCCACGGCGGGTTACAAGCGGTGCGTTGGTCAGCCGGCTGTCACGTTGCCCGGTCGACGGGGATGCCCGACAGCTGTCAGATGCGTCGAAGCACCGCTACGACACGGCCCATGATGGTGGCGTCGTCACCGGGAATCGGGTCGAACGCCGGGTTCTGCGGCATCAGCCAGACGTGCCCGTCGCGGCGCCGGTAGGTCTTGACGGTCGCCTCGCCGTCGAGCATGGCCGCGACGATGTCACCGGACTCGGCGGTGGGCTGTTGCCGCACCACCACCCAGTCGCCGTCGCAGATCGCCGCGTCGAGCATCGAGTCGCCCTTGACCTGGAGCATGAACACCTCACCCTCACCCACCAGCTCGCGGGGGAGGGGGAAGACGTCCTCCACCGCCTGCTCGGCGAGGATTGGGCCACCGGCGGCGATCCGGCCCAGCATCGGCACGTACGCCGGGGTGGGGCGTTGTGAGCGGGTCAGCTCGTCGTCCAACCCGTCGTTGGGGGAGCGGACGTCCACGGCACGCGGACGGTTGGGGTCGCGGCGCAGGAAACCCTTCTTCTCCAGCTCCTTCAGCTGGTAGGCCACGCTGGAGGGCGACACCAGCCCGACCGCCTCGCCGATCTCCCGGACGCTCGGCGGGTAGCCGTGCCGCTCGACCCAGGTGCGGATGAATTCGAGGATCCGCCGCTGCCGGGCCGTCAGGTCGACCGTGGCCGGCTCGGGGAAGCTGCTGACCACCGGGGTGACAGGCCGCAGGGTGGGTTGCCCCGTCCGGCTGCGCGCGGCGCCCCGGCGCCGAATGGCCGGCGGACCCGCCTCGGCGACCTGCTGCGGGTTCTTCGGCCGGCTGGCCCGGTCCTCGGTCACGTCCGTCCTCCCTGTCGGCGCTGGGTGCCCCCGGCGCCCCGTGATGCATGCGGTGATGCCGGTGTGCGTGCTGGTGCGGCGGAACTCGCCGCGACCGGTTGGTCATGACCGTATAGGTGAGATCGGCCATTTTCAAACATCTGTACGACCTGTCACCGGCGTGTCGCGATGAAGAGCGCTTCTTTCGTACTGGCGTTCTGATAAATGTTACTTCGGTTGGCACGTCTGTTCGAATCGCGGCGGTCGGTCTGATGGAATCCTCGCCGGATGGCGGTAACTCCGCGCGGTCCGGCCCGTTGGGCCCACCGGCGGTTCGGGCGGGCGGTGTCGCGCTGCGGGTGAGCCGTTCGGGCGGGCCTGCTCGGCGGGCCGGGTGGGCGAGGGTGTCGTGGGTGTGGAGTGACACGCGGGACACGCCGCCAACTTGACCGGGGTCTGCTGGCGACATACGGTCGACCCCTAGATGTAGTAGTCACACGGGCGTAAGTTGCCCATAGGTTGGGTCCGACTACCGACCGCACTCCCGTACAGTGTCACGGCGAGCAGCCATCGAGCGATGGTGCCGCCGCGGTGCGCCGTGCCCGGGAGTGCCCGGTGCGGCCGTGGTCGATCAAGGAGGTCAGCGATGCGGTGTCCGTACTGCCGGCACGCCGACTCACGAGTGGTCGACTCGCGGGAGGCCGACGACGGCCAGCTCATCCGGCGGCGACGCGCCTGCCCGGAGTGCGGCAAGCGGTTCACCACGGTCGAGGAGGCCGTCCTCGCGGTGGTCAAGCGCAGCGGGGTGACCGAGCCGTTCAGCCGGACGAAGATCATCGGCGGGGTACGCAAGGCGTGCCAGGGCCGGCCGGTCGACGAGGACTCGATCGCGCTGCTCGCCCAGCGGGTGGAGGAGACGGTCCGCGCCAAGGGCGCCGCCGAGCTCCCCAGCCACGAGGTGGGGCTGGCGATCCTGGGCCCGCTGCGGGACCTCGACGAGGTGGCGTACATGCGGTTCGCCAGCGTCTACCGGTCCTTCGACTCGCTGGCCGACTTCGAGCGCGAGATCGAGTCGTTGCGGGCCGCGGCGCGCGCCCGGGACAACGGCGGGGCCGACGCGGTCGAGGCCGCGGGCCGGCCCAACTGACTCTTCGAGTTTTTCCTAACGGTATCGGGACGCGCGGTGGGTGACCGCGCAGACAAGGGGGGCGACGGCGTGACGACGAGCAAGTCGCGAAGCAAGTCAGGCGCAGGCCTGAAGATCGAACGGGTCTGGACGACGGAGGGGGTCCACCCGTACGACGAGGTCACGTGGGAGCGCCGGGACGTCGTGATGACGAACTGGCGAGACGGCTCGATCAACTTCGAGCAGCGCGGGGTGGAGTACCCCGAGTCGTGGAGCGTCAACGCGGCGAACATCGTGACCACCAAGTACTTCCGGGGAGCGGTGGGGACCCCGGAGCGGGAGTGGTCGCTCAAGCAGCTGATCGACCGGGTGGTCACCACCTACCGGACCGCCGGCGAGGAGTACGGCTACTTCGCCAGCCCGGCGGACGCCGAGATCTTCGCGCACGAGTTGACCTGGATGCTGCTGCACCAGGTGTTCAGCTTCAACTCGCCGGTGTGGTTCAACGTCGGTACGCCGTCGCCGCAGCAGGTCAGCGCGTGCTTCATCCTCGCCGTCGACGACTCGATGGACTCGATCCTCGACTGGTACAAGGAGGAGGGCCTGATCTTCAAGGGCGGGTCCGGCTCCGGGGTGAACCTGTCCCGGATCCGTTCCTCCAAGGAGCTGCTCTCCTCCGGCGGCACCGCCTCCGGCCCGGTGAGTTTCATGCGGGGCGCGGACGCCTCGGCCGGCACCATCAAGTCCGGCGGCGCCACCCGGCGCGCGGCCAAGATGGTCATCCTTGACGTCGATCACCCCGACATCGAGGAGTTCGTGGTCACCAAGGCGCGCGAGGAAGACAAGATCCGCGCCCTGCGGGACGCCGGATTCGACATGGACCTGGGTGGCGCCGACATCGTCAGCGTCCAGTACCAGAACGCCAACAACTCGGTTCGGGTCTCCGACGAGTTCATGACCGCGGTGGAGAAGGACGGCAGCTTCGACCTGCGCGGGCGGCTGGACGGCGCGGTGATCGAGTCGATCAACGCGAAGAAGCTGTTCCGCACCATCTCCCAGGCGGCGTGGGAGTGCGCCGACCCCGGTCTGCAGTACGACGACACGATCAACGACTGGCACACCTGCCCGGAGACCGGGCGGATCACCGCGTCGAACCCGTGCTCGGAGTATCTGCACCTGGACAACTCCTCCTGCAACCTGGCCTCGCTGAACCTCATGAAGTTCCTCCGCGCCGACGGTGGCTTCGAGGTGGAGAAGTTCGTCAAGTCCGTCGAGTTCGTCATCACCGCGATGGACATCTCGATCTGCTTCGCCGACTTCCCGACCGAGAAGATCGGTGAGACCACCCGCGCCTACCGGCAGCTGGGCATCGGCTACGCCAACCTCGGCGCGCTGCTGATGGCGTCCGGCCTGCCCTACGACTCGGAGCAGGGTCGTTCGGTCGCCGCCGCGATCACCTCGCTGATGACCGGCACCGCGTACCGCCGCTCGGCCGAACTGGCCGGCATCGTCGGCGCGTACGACGGCTACGCCCGCAACGCCGAGCCGCACAAGCGGGTCATGCGCAAGCACGCCGCCGCCAACGACGAGGTCAAGCCGGCCGGCACTGTGGCCACCGCCATCCAGCGGGAGGCCACCAAGCAGTGGACGCTGGGCAACAAGATCGGCGACAAGTCCGGCTGGCGGAACTCGCAGGCCAGCGTGCTCGCGCCCACCGGCACCATCGGCCTGATGATGGACTGCGACACCACCGGCGTCGAGCCGGACCTGGCGCTTGTCAAGTTCAAGAAGCTGGTCGGCGGCGGCTCGATGCAGATCGTCAACCAGACGGTGCCGCGGGCCCTGCGCAGCCTCGGCTACCCGGAGGAGCAGGTCGAGGCGATCGTCGAGCACATCGCCGACCACGGGCACGTGGTGGACGCCCCCGGCCTGAAGCCGGAGCACTACGCGGTCTTCGACTGCGCGATGGGCGAGCGTTCCATCGCCCCGATGGGGCACGTGCGGATGATGGCGGCCGTCCAGCCGTTCATCTCCGGCGCCATCTCCAAGACGGTCAACATGCCCGAGCAGGCCACCGTCGAGGACGTCGAGAAGATCTACTTCGAGGGCTGGAAGCTCGGCCTCAAGGCGCTCGCGATCTACCGGGACAACTGCAAGGTCGGCCAGCCGCTCTCCGTGGCGAAGCCGAACAAGGCCACCGCCGAGGCCCCGGCCGAGGTGGAGAAGGTCGTCGAGAAGGTCGTCGAGTACCGGCCAGTGCGCAAGCGGCTGCCGAAGAAGCGTCCATCGGAGACGATCTCCTTCTCGGTCGGCGGCGCCGAGGGCTACCTCACCGCGTCGTCCTACCCGGACGACGGCCTCGGCGAGGTCTTCCTCAAGATGTCGAAGCAGGGTTCCACCCTGGCCGGTGTGATGGACGCCTTCTCGGTGGCCATCTCCATCGGTCTCCAGTACGGCGTCCCGCTGGAGACGTACGTCAGCAAGTTCACCAACATGCGCTTCGAGCCGGCCGGCATGACCGACGACCCGGACGTGCGGATGGCCGCCTCGGTGATGGACTACATCTTCCGTCGGTTGGCACTGGACTTCCTGCCGTACGAGCGCCGCGCGGAGCTGGGCATCTTCACCGCCAAGGAGCGGGCCGCCCAGCTCCAGGCCGAGGCGGAGGCGGAGGCGAACGGTGCGGACCTCACCGCGATGGCCGCCTCCGCCCCGGTCGAGGTCAAGGTCGAGGAGCCGAAGCCGGGCCCGGTCGCCCAGCCGGCGCAGGAGGTCGCCGAGGTGGCCGCGGCCAAGCCGGCGCCGTCGGTCGGCTCCAGCACCGAACTGCTGGAGGCCGTGCTCGGCCAGGTCGCGGACGCACCGCTCTGCTTCACCTGCGGTACGAAGATGCGCCCCGCCGGCAGCTGCTACGTCTGCGAGGGCTGCGGCTCCACCAGCGGCTGCAGCTGAGGTACGACACCCGCGGCGCTGCCCCGATCCCCGGTAGGGGGTCGGGGCAGCACCGTATCCACCTGGTCGACTCGACGTCCTGGCGGTCGCGGATTTCCGGCACGACAGGTCAACCCGACACGGAGGAAGTCGGGTGGGCCGTCGACGGTCGTGATCAGGGTTGGGCGAACAGAGGTCCGTAGTTGGACCGGAACATCTTCTCGCCGAGGCGGCGCATCACCGTGTCCCGCAGTACGGGCGGCAACCCGCTCGCCTTGTCCCGGCGGTGCGTCTGACCGACCACCCAGTCGGTACGCGGGCGGCGGCGTGCCTCGTACCCGCGCAGCGCCTCGGCGATGCTGCCGGCGCTCGCGAGCGAGTCGGCCAGCACCACGGCGTCCTCGAGGGCCATCGCGCCGCCCTGCGCCATGTTCGGGGAGGTGGCGTGCGCGGCGTCGCCGACCAGCAGCACCGGGCCGCGCGTCCACGAGTCGAGCACGACCTCCTGGTTCGGGCCGGCGTGCAGGGTGGTCGGGTCCGCGTCTAGCGCGTCGAGCATGGTGGCGACCGGCCCGGCGAACGTCGCCCGGAGTTCGTCGCGCCAGCCCGGCCGGTCGGCGACCGGGCCGTCGTTGTAGTAGCAGTACGTCAGCTCGTCGGAGACGGGGATCGTGAGGAACTGGATGCCGCGCCCCAACAGCACGGACCAGACCGGCTCGGCGTCGATCCGCGGGGCGATCCAGCGGTACGCGTACTGGCCGAGGGGCCGGGCCACCTGGCCGTCGAAGGCGAGCCGCCGGACCGTCGAGTTCACCCCGTCCGCGCCGATCACCAGGTCGTACGACTCCGCGACCCCGTCGTCGAATTCGACGGCGACCCGGTCACCCTCCTGGTTGAGCGCGACCGGCCGGCGGCCCCACCGGATCGGGAAGTCCCCGACGCCGGCGAGCAGCGCCCGGTGCAGTTCGGCCCGGGGAAGCGAGACGCAGGGCCCGACACCCTGCCACAGGGCGGCCACGTCGATGTCGAAGAGGCGCCGGCCACGCTGGTTGGCGCTGCGCTGTCGCCTGATCTCCACGGCCACGTCGGCGACCGGCTCCCACAGCCCCAACGCGTCGAGGGTCCGGGTCGCGTTGCCGGTCAGGTAGATGCCGCTGCCGGAGGTGGCCCCAGCCTCCGCCCGTTCGACCAGGTCGATCGTCGCGCCCCACTCGCGCAGTGCGGCAACCGTCGCCAGCCCGGCGACACCGCCGCCGACGATCAGTACCCGGACACCCTCACCCCGCACGTTCAGTCCTCCACATCGCGCGCCTCGGCCGGGGCTGAGCCTCCGCGGCCGTCGCAGACTCTACGAGTTGCTCGTGCCGGTTCCCCACGTCGTTCCCACCGGCAGGGATGTGCCGTTCGACTCACTGCGCGATCCGTCACGTCCGGCGGGTTCCCGCCCGGTGGTGACCGCTGCGACGATCGGGGCATGTCCATCGCGGTCGACTACGCCGACTTCGCCGCCCGAGAGCTGCACGGCGTGTCACCCACGTACGAACGCCTGGCGCTCGCGGTCTCCAAGGACGACGATTTGCTCGCCCTGCTCGGCACCCTTCCGCCGGCGAAGCGGCAGCCGAACCTGCTCTTCGGCGTCGTACGACTGCTCGGCGGCCCGGTCGAGGATTCGGCGGCGTTCCACGACTTCGCGGTGACGCACTGGCCGGCGGTGGCGACGGAGATGCGGGTCCGCGCCGTCCAGACGAACGAGGCCGGTCGCTGCGCCGTGCTGCTGCCGGTGCTCGCCGCACTGCCGCAGCCGCTCGCGTTGCTGGAGGTCGGCGCGTCCGCCGGGCTGTGCCTCTACCCGGACCGGTACGCGTACCGCTACGGCGACCAGCGGCTCGGCGCGGGCGAACCGGTCCTGGAGTGCACGGCCGATGGTCTGGTGCCGCCGACCCGGCTGCCCGAGGTGGTGTGGCGGGCCGGCCTGGATTTGAATCCGCTCGACGTGACCGGCACCGCCGACGTGGCGTGGCTGGACGCTCTCATCTGGCCGGAGCACGGCCACCGCCGGGAGCGGTTGCGGGCGGCCGCTGCCGTCGCCACCGCCGAACCGCCCCTGCTGGTACGCGGTGACCTGGTGGACGACCTGCCGGCGCTGGCCGGGCGGGCACCGGCCGGCGCGACGCTCGTGGTGTTCCACACCTCGGTGCTCTACCAGGTGCCGCGGCCCCGGCGGGACGCCTTCGTCGACCTGGTACGCGGGCTGCCCGGGCACTGGATCTCCAATGAGGCCCCAGAAGTGCTGGCGTACGACGGGCTCCCGGAGCAGCCGGGGCTGGGGCTGCACAACGTGCTCGCCCTGGACGGCAGGCCGCTCGCCTGGGCCCGCGGGCACGGCCAGTCGATGGTCTGGTTCGGCTGACGAGACGGGGAGCGCGCCCGCGGCGCGGTTGCTCAGCGCCGATGGCGCAGCAGGACCACCCCGTTGCCGAAGACACGGCTCTCGACCAGCCGCAGGTCGGTGGGCTCGGCCCCGGCGGGGAAGAGCGGGCGGCCCCGGCCCAGCAGCACCGGGTGGACGTAGGTCCGCCACTCGTCGACCAGGTCGTGCCGCATGAACGTGGCCATCAGGTCCGCCCCGCCGAGCGCCAGGTCACCGCCGGGCTGGGCCTTGAGCCGGCGCACCTCGTCGGGATCTACCGCGCGCACCACTGTGGCGTTCCAGTCGGCTCGGTCCAGGGTGCGCGAGTAGACGATCTTCGGCATCTCGCGCCAGATGCGTGCGTACTCCCGCAGCGCGGGCGGGCTGGCCGGGTCCTGGTCCGCGGTCGGCCAGTACGCGGCCATCAGCTCGTACGCGATCCGGCCATTGAGGAAGGCGCCCATCGTGCGGAGTTCGGCGTTGAAGTGCTCGTGCAGTTCGTCGTCGACCCGGTGCCAGCTGAGGTCGCCGCCGGGGCCCTCGAAGTAGCCGTCCAGCGACACGCTCATGTGCACGACGATCCTTCGCATAGCTGCGTCTCCCACCCGGTCGGACATCCGGTGTCGAGTCTGCCCGTCGGCTACGACGAAACCGCCGGTTCCGGCATGTCCCGCAGCCCGCGCAGTGGGGAGAAGACCACGAACAGGCATGCGCTCCACGTGCCCAGTACGCAGATCCAGAGCGCCGTACGCAGTCCCAGCGCCGTGCCGAGCCCACCGCCGACCAGCGCGCCGAGCGGGATCACCCCGAAGCAGATCCACAGGAACGCCGCGTTGACCCGGCCGAGGATCGCCGGCGGGGTGATCCGCTGCCGGTAGGTGGTCGACGCGACGTTGTACAGCACCGCGTTGGCGGAGAACGCGGCCAGTCCGACGCCGTAGAGGAGCACCCCCCAGCCCGGCTGTGCCAGCGGCATCAGCAGGTAGAACGGGCCGGGGGCGGCCATGGCCACCCAGATGACCCGGGCCGAACCGATCCAGGCCGACAGCCGCCCGGCGAGCGCGCCCACGACCAGGCCGCCGATCGCGCTGACCGAGAACACCAGTCCGACCTGCACCGACGTGGCGTGCAACTCGCGCAGCATGAACGTGACCTCGATCGAGCCGGCCGCCATGACGAAGAAGTTGGAGGTGGTCGTGCAGGCCAGGATGCGCAGGAGGATCGGCTGGCCGCGGATGAACCGCAACCCGTCGGTCATCTCGACCCGTAGCGGCAGCCGCTCGCGCTGCTCCGCCGCCCGCGGTGCGGGCCGGATCAGCAGCAGGGTCACCGCGCTCACCAGGAAGGCCAGCCCGTTGCTGAGGAACGTCCGGGTGGCTCCGACGAGGCCGATGAGGACACCGCTGGCCGTTGGCCCGACCAAGTCGGCCGCGTCCTGGCTCATGATGAGCTTGGCGTTGGCGTCGACCAGCTGCGCCGCCGGGATCAGTCCCGGCAGCATGCTCTTGTACGCGACGGTGAAGAACACGGTGAGCACACCGGACAGCCCCACCACCGCGTACAGGTAACCGAGAGTGAGCTGTCCGGCCAGCGCGACGCCCGGGAGCGACAGCATCAGCGCGCCGCGGCCGAGGTCGCAGAGGATCATCAGGCGGCGCTGGTCCACCCGGTCGGCGAGGATCCCCGCCGGTAGCGAGACGAGCAGGTAGGGCAGCCACGCCAGGAAGGTGAGCAGTGAGACCTGGAAGACGCTGGCGTGCAGGGTGTCCGCGGCGAGCAGCGGGACCGCCACGCCGGCGATCCGGGTGCCCAGTTCGCTGACGGTCTGCCCGCTCCACAACAGCAGGAAGTTCCGGCTCCGCAGCAGCGAGGGCGGTCGGACGGTCCCGGGCACCGGAGGGTCGGCGACGTGCTGGCTCAAGAGATTGCCTGTCTGCGGGGTGCGCCGCCGTGGCGGACGATCATGGGGTCGTCCCAGCCTGCCGCCGCTGCGGCGATCGCGCCAGCCGATATCGCCCCGGTAGGGTCCCGGGGGCTCACCCGCGGCGGACGGAGGTCCAACAGATGTCGATCGCGCTCATCACGCTCGGCGGCACCATCGCGATGGGCGGGGTCGACCGGGGGCAACCCGGCGTCGTCACCCGGCTCACCGGCGCCGACCTGACGGCGGCCGTGCCGGGCCTCGCCGAGCTCTGGGTGCGGCTGGACGTGCGGGACGTGCGGGCGGTGCCGAGTGCGAGTCTCACCTACCGGCAGTTGCTTGAGGTGGTCGGCGTCGCCTCGACCGCGGTTGCCGCCGGCGCGACCGGTGTGGTGGTCAGCCAGGGCACCGACACGCTGGAGGAGTCGGCGTTCCTGGCAGATCTGGTCTGGCCGCACACCGCCCCGCTGGTGTTCACCGGCGCGATGCGCAATCCCACGCTGGCCGGCCCGGACGGCCCGGCGAACCTGCTGGCGGCGATCCGCGTCGCCGCCGCACCGGCCGCCGGTGACCTGGGTGTGCTGGTGGTCGTGAACGACGAGGTGCATGCCGCCCGCTGGGTACGTAAGACGCACAGCACCAGCACCGCGACCTTCGCCTCACCGAACGCGGGCCCGATCGGGCAGGTGATCGAAGGGGAGGTGCGCGTTCTCGTGCGCCCGCAGCGGCACGACCCGTTGCCGTCTGTCGACCCGGAGCGGCTCGACGCCACCCGGGTCGCCCTGTACCCGGTCACCCTGGACGACGACGGCCTGCTGCTCACCGGCGTCGCCGACACCCACCACGGGTTGGTGGTCGCCGGTTTCGGCGTGGGCCACGTGCCCGCCGCGCTGGCGCCGCTGCTCGGGAAGTTGGCCGGGCGGATACCGGTGCTGCTCACTTCCCGTACCGGTGCCGGATCGGTGCTGAGCCAGACGTACGGGGCGGTCGGATCGGAGGCCGACCTTCAGCGGCGCGGGCTGCTCAACGGCGGGCTGCTCGACCCCTACAAGGCGCGGGTGCTGTTGCGGCTGCTGCTCGCCGCCGGCCTGGACGGGGAAGCGCTGGCCGTCGCATTGGCCCGGTTCCGCTGACCGGGCGTGCCGTCCCTAGACTGCGGCGGTGACCGGGAAGCGACGACCGTTGGCCGCGCGCCCGCTGACCGAGCCGCACCCGTCCCGGCTGCCGCCCGATCACCCTGGCCGGGAGCGCATCCTCGCCGTCCACGCCGCCGCGCTCGACGCGGGGGAGGCCGGTTACCTCGACCCGGACACCGGTCTCTTCGTGCTCACCGCCGGTTTCCTGGCCTGCCGGGGCACCTGTTGCGGCCGCGGCTGCCGTCACTGCCCGTACGTCGACGATCCGGCCGGTGACGCGGAGGTGACGCCGGAACGTCGGGACGGATGAGGGGTTCCACCCGGCCCGGACGTTCCGTACGGTGTCCGACGGACATCCGGCGGGGTGACCCCCCGCCGAACTACTGCGGAGGTTCCACGTGCGTTCCCGGATCTTGCTCGTCGTCGCGGCCGTACTGTCCACGGCGGGCTGCGCGACAGAGCGGGAACCGGTGGAGGTGCCACCCCCGGCGCCGATGGCGGTGGACGTGGCAGCCGCCTCCTCCGGCGGCGCGTGCCGGCTGCTCGACTTCGCCGTGATCGAGCAGCACGTGAAGGTCCGGTTCGACGTGGCCGCGGCGAGCGAGCGCGGCGACACGCACACCTGTGTCGTCCGGGGCGGCCGGGCCACGCTGCCGGAGCTGACCCTGACGGCGACGGAGACCTCGATGGACAAGGCCACCTTCGCCACCGACGTGATGCCCGATTCGGCCAGCAAGGTCTCCGGGCTGGGCGAGCAGGCCTACCGGCGTACCGTCGGCGCGGCGGACGGGCACGGGCCGGTCGCCGAGGTGGGCTGGCTCTCCGCCGACGGCAGGCTCGCCGTGCTGCGCTGGACCACCGCGAAGGGCACCGCCAAGTCGGCCACGGAGAAGGTGGCGGTACAGCTGACGGCCCTGGCCAAGAAGGTCGACACCCGCGCCCTGTGACGACGGCCGGCGGGGTGGAGCGTCGCCCCCACGTCCGGCCGGGCGCCCGTACAGCGGTGGTGCCGGGCGTCACGCAGCGGTGGTGGTTGCCTGTGAGCAGGTCGGACGGCACTCACTCCGCTCAACGGCTCAGGCGGGCGACACCGGTTCCGGAGCGCCCGGCCGAATACGGCCGGGCGCGACCGGACCCGAAGCGTCAGGCGGCGGCGACGAACACCCGGGAGGCGACCTCGCGGGGGAGTCGGACCCGGTCGCCGGAGCGGTCGATGGACACGCCGTCGCGCTCCTGGGCCACGGTCACCGTGGCGCCGGGGTCGACACCGGCGGCGTGCAGCTGGCGGAGCACGTCCGCGTTGGTCTGCACGCTCTCGCAGATCCGCCGGACGACAACCTTCCCGGAGAGACCGGGGAAGGCGAGGTTGCGCTCACCGTCGACCTTCAGGACGTCCTCCGGCTCCGGCGAGCCGAGTCCCTCGAGGCCGGGGATCGGGTTGCCGTACGGCGAGCGGGTCGGCCGGTTGAGCAGGTCGTAGACCCGCTTCTCGACTGCGTCGCTCATCACGTGCTCCCACCGGCAGGCCTCGTCGTGGGCCTCCTCGTAGGGCATCCCGATCACGTTCACCAGCAGCAGCTCGGCGAGCCGGTGCTTACGCATGACCGAGACAGCGGCGTTGCGGCCGGCCAGGGTGAGCGACAGATGGCGGTCACCCTCGACCGTCAGCAGGCCGTCGCGCTCCATCCGCGCGACCGTCTGGCTAACCGTGGGACCGCTCTGCTTCAGCCGCTCGGCGATCCGGGCGCGCAGCGGCGGCACCCCTTCCTCCTCGAGCTCGAGGATGGTCCGCAGGTACATCTCCGTGGTGTCTACAAGATCGTGTTTGGCCATCGTTACCACCTCTTCCCGGAGGTAACGTCACCCTCGCTCGTGTCGACCAGGTGGTGTTTCACGTCAGCGGCCCTCCGGTGATCGATGTTACCGCGTCGCACCTGTAACGACCGAGGCCGAAACGCGAGGCCGTTCACCGAATGGTGTTGACTGGTCGTCATGTCCGGTACCGACGATCTGCTGGTCGAGCCCGACCGACTCGCCGCCGAGCTCGACTCCGCCGACCCGCCCACCCTGCTCGACGTCCGCTGGCGGCTGACCGGGCCGCCCGGCCGCGACGACTACGCCGTCGCCCACCTGCCCGGTGCGGTCTTCGTCGATCTGGACACGGAGCTCTGCGGGCCGCCCGGTGCCGCCGGCCGGCACCCGCTGCCGGACCCCTCGGCGTTGCAGGCCGCCCTACGGGCCGCCGGCGTCCGGGCCGGTCACCCCGTCGTGGTGTACGACGGCGGCGACGGCATGGCGGCCGCCCGCGCCTGGTGGACGCTGCGCTGGGTGGGGCACGCGCAGGTCCGCGTGCTGCACGGTGGCTACCCGGCCTGGACGGCTGCCGCCCTGCCCACCAGCGCCGACGTACCCGCGCCGGAGCCGGGGGACGTGTCCGTCCGGCCCGGCGCGCTGCCCGTGCTCGACGCGGCGGCGGCCGCCCGGCTGGCGGCAGCGGACGGCGGCGTACTGATCGACGTGCGGGCCGCGCCTCGCTACCGGGGGGAGACCGAGCCGATCGACCCGGTGGCCGGGCACGTGCCGGGCGCGGTCAACCTGCCCGCCCCGGAGTACGTCACGGACGGCCGTTTCCCCGCCGTGGAGGCGCTGCGGGAACGGTTCGCCGCGGCCGGGGTCTCCGACGGCACGGCGGTCGGGGCGTACTGCGGGTCGGGGGTGACCGCCGCCCAGGCGGTGCTCGCCATGCATCTCGCCGGCCGGACCGACGCCGCGCTCTACGTCGGCTCGTGGAGCAACTGGGTCGCGGACCAGGACCGGCCGGTGGCCACCGGCGCGTGATCGGCGCCACGCCGCCGTTGGTCGTGACCGTCGCCACGCTGAGCCACCGGAGGTGACCGGCACCACGGCGACACCCGGGTCGGACCGGCGCGTCCACGGCGACCGGCCGGTCCACGTGCGACGATGTGCGCATGTCCGACGACACGGTGGTGGTGTGGGACGAGTCGCTGCTCGCCTACGACATGGGTGACCATCCCCTCGACCCGGTCCGGGTGGAGCTGACCGTGGCGCTCGCCCGGGAACTCGGCGTTCTGGACCGGCCCCGGGTACGCCTGGTCAAGCCGGAGCCGGCCGACGACGCGCTCCTCACCCGGGTGCACGATCGGCGCTACCTTTCGGCGGTTCGGGCGGCGCCGGCCGACCCGTTGTTCGCGGGCTTCGGGCTGGGCACCTCGGACAACCCGATCTTCGACGGAATGCATGAGGCGAGCGCCCTGGTCGCCGGAGCCACGGTGGCCGCCGCCGAGGCGGTCTGGCGGGGCGAGGCGCGCCGGGCGGTGAACGTGGCCGGCGGGCTGCACCACGCCATGCCGGCCCAGGCCGCGGGATTCTGCGTCTACAACGACCCGGCCGTGGCCATCGCCCGCCTGCTCGACCTCGGCGCCGAGCGGATCGCGTACGTGGACGTGGACGTACACCACGGCGACGGGGTACAGCACGTCTTCTGGGACGATCCGCGGGTGCTGACGGTCAGCCTGCACGAGACCCCGCTCGCCCTCTTCCCGGGCACCGGCTTCCCGGACGAGACCGGTGGGCCGGGCGCCGCGGGGAGCGCGGTGAACGTGGCGTTGCCGCCCGGTACCGGCGACCCGGGCTGGCAGCGCGCCTTCCACGCGATCGTCCCGTCGGTGCTGCGGGCCTTCCGGCCGCAGGTGCTCGTCACCCAGTGCGGTGCGGACGGGCACCGGCTCGACCCCCTCGCGGACCTGAACCTCTCCGTCGACGGGCAGCGCGCCACCTACCTGGCACTGCGGGCGCTCGCCGACGAGCTGTGCGAGGGCCGTTGGGTGGCCGCCGGCGGTGGCGGGTACGCGCTCGTCGAGGCGGTACCCCGGGCCTGGACCCACCTGCTCGCGGTCGCGACCGGAGAGCCGCTCGACCCGGCGACGCTGACCCCGCCCGTCTGGCGTGAGCTGGCGGCCGCGCGTCGTCCCGGCACCGAGGTGCCGCTGCGGATGACCGACGACGTCGACCCGTCGTACGAGCCGTGGCAGCCCAGCGGCGAGCCGACCGCGGTGGACCGGGCGATCGCGGCTACCCGCAGGACGGTCTTCCCGCTGCTCGGGCTCGACCCGTACGACCCGCGCGACTGAACGACCCGGGACGCCGGCCCGTGACGACCGTTGACCAACCGGTGGACGTCCTGCTCAGCGACGGCAGCACCGTCCAACTGCGACCGATCCGGCCGGAGGACGCGGCGGAGATCGTGGCGATGCACGGCCGGTTCTCCGAGCGCACCCGCTACCTGCGCTACTTCTCGCCGTACCCCCGGATTCCGGACCGGGACCTGCGACGCTTCGTCAACGTCGATCACCACGACCGGGAGGCGTTCGTGGTCCTGGCGGGCGGGCGGATCGTCGCCGTCGGCCGGTACGAGCGGCTCGGGCCGGAGGCCCCCGAGGCCGAGGTGGCCTTCGTGGTGGAGGACGCCCATCAGGGCCGAGGGATCGGCTCGGTGCTGCTGGAGCACCTGGCCGACGCGGCCCGCCGGGTCGGCATCGTGCACTTCGTCGCCGAGGTGCTGCCGGCCAACGGTGCGATGCTGAGGGTCTTCTCGGACTTCGGCTACCAGGTGCGGCGGCAGTTCGCCGATGGAGTGGTGCATCTGAGCTTCCCGATCGCACCGACCGAGGCGACCCTGGCCGTGCAACGTGGCCGGGAACATCGCACCGAGGCCCGCTCGATGGCCCGCCTGCTGGCCCCCCGAGGGGTCGCCGTCTACGGCGTCAGCGCCACCGGACAGGGGGTGGGTGCGGCCGTGCTCGGGCACCTGCGCGACGGCGGCTTCACGGGTGACGTCGTGCCGGTGCATCCGACCGCTCCGACCGTCGCCGGGCTGCCCGCGTATCCGCACGCGGTCGACGCCGGCGTACCGCTGGATCTGGCCGTGGTCGCGGTCGCGCCGGGCGCGGCACCGGCCGTGGTCGCCGACGCGGCCGCCGCCGGCGTGCACGGTTTGGTGGTGGTCTCGGCCGGGTTCGCCGAGGCCGGGCCGGAGGGTGCCGCCGCGCAACGCACACTGGTCCGGGCCGCACACGCCGCCGGGATGCGGGTGATCGGCCCGAACTGCCTCGGCGTGGCGAACACCGACCCGGCGGTACGCCTCAACGCCATGCTCGCGCCGGTGCTGCCGACGCCCGGCCGGGTCGGGATCTTCAGCCAGTCCGGGGCGTTCGGGGTGGCGTTGCTGGCGGAGGCGGACCGGCGTGGCCTCGGCCTGTCCAGCTTCGTCTCGGCGGGGAACCGGGCCGACGTCTCCGGCAACGACCTTCTCCAGTACTGGCAGGACGACCCCGGTACGGACGTGGTCATGCTGCACCTGGAGACCTTCGGCAATCCCCGCAAGTTCGCGCGGCTGGCCAGGCGGATCGGGCGGAAGAAACCGGTGGTGGCGCTCGCGTCGCCGGCCCGACCACCCGGGCTGGGTAGCTCCGCCGGCCCGGACGAGACGGCGGTGGCCGCCCTCTTCGCCCAGTCCGGCGTGATCCGGGTCGACACCGTCGCCGAGCTGCTGGACGTCGGGGTGCTGCTGGCCAACCAGCCGCTGCCGGCCGGACCGCGGGTGGCCGTCGTGGGCAACTCCTCGGCGCTCAGCAGCCTCGCCGCCAGCGCCTGCGCGGCTCAGGGGCTCACGCTGGCCGAGGGCCGGCCCCGCAACGTCGGGCCGAACGCCGACGCGGCCGAGTTCGCCGCCGCGCTCGCCGCGGCGGACGCCGACGACGGGGTGGACGCGCTCGCGGTGATGCTCGCTCCGCCACTGCCCGGTCAGCCCGCGGAGGCCGACCTCACCGTCGCGCTGCCCGCCGCGCTCGGCACCGCCAAGCCCGTCGTGGTGACCGTCCTGGCCGGGCGGTCCCTGGCCGGGTTGCCGACGTACGCGGGTGTCGAGGAGGCGATCCGGGCGCTGGCCCGGGTGCACCGGTACGCGGACTGGCTCAGCCGGTCGCCCGGCATGTTGCCGGAGCTGCCCGGCATCGACTCGGCGGCCGGTCGGGCCGCGCTGCGTCCCGACGGTGTGGACACCGCCGGACTGCTCACCGCGTACGGGATCGACCTGGTCGACTCGGTGCCGGCGGGTTCGGCGGACGAGGCGGCCGACGCGGCGGACCGGCTCGGCTTCCCGGTGGCGCTCAAGGCCGCCGCGTACGGGCTGCGGCACCGTCTCGACCTGGGAGCCGTACGGCTCGACCTACCCGACGCGGCCACGGTCCGCCGGGCGTACGCCGAGATGTCCGTGCTCTTCGGCGCGGACGTCCTGGTGCAGCCGATGGTGCCGCCCGGGGTGGCCTGCGTGATCGAGTTGGTGGAGGATCCGGCGTTCGGGCCGGTGGTCGGCTTCGGCGTCGGCGGTGTCGCCACCGAGCTGCTCGGTGACCGGGCGTGGCGGGCGGTGCCGTTGACCGATCGCGATGCCGAGGAGCTGGTCGACGAGCCACGGGCCGCCCCCCTGCTCCGGGGGCACCGGGGAGCCGTTCCGGTGGACCGGTCCGCCCTGGCGGAGCTGCTGTTGCGGGTCGGCCGGCTGGCCGACGAGCAGCCTCGGGTACGCGCCCTCACGTTGAACCCGGTCCTCGCCCGCCCGGACGGCCTCTCGGTGCTGCACGCCTCCGTACGCCTCGGCGCCGCCGCCGCCGACCGTCCCGACACCGGCCCGCGCCGGTTGTGAGAGCGGTTCGCCGTGCGACCGGAAGGTCACGCCGGCGATCGGACCGAGGTACGCCGAGCGGGGTCAGGCGCGGCTGGAGATCTGTTGAACGGCCCACGAATTGCCGTCCGGGTCGCAGAAGTAGACGAAGCCGACGTTGTCCAGCGGGTGCCGGGTCGGGCTCGGGCTTTGTCCCAGCACCCGGATCTCGCTGACCGGCACGCCTCGACCGGCCAGCTCGGCGTGGGCCCGCTCGAGGTCGTTCACCACCAGTTGCAGCCCCTTGAGTGACCCGGGTGGCATGTCCGGAACGATGCCCGTGCCGATCACGATCGAGCAGCCGGAGCCCGGCGGGGTCAGCTGCACGACCCGGCCGAGGTCGCCGGCGGCGGTGTCGTGGTCGAGGTTGAACCCGAGCTGGTCGACGTAGAACGCCTTGGCCCGGTCCACGTCGGACACCGGGACCACCACGACTTCCAAGGTCCAGTTCACGCTGCGTCCCCTCACACTTCGGGTGGTGCCGGTCATGTCTTGCTAGCAGGCCCGGCCTGGCGAATCAACCACTGCAGGGCGGCGTGGTGGTGGGCGCAGCCTGGTCAGCTCGCGCGGAAGGCCCCGGCGAACCGCCGGGGCCTTCCCGAACGCGCGCCCTGCTCAGCAGGCGTACGCCTCCAGGCGCTGCGCTCGCTCCGGGGCGCGTAGCTTCAGCAGCGTCACCTTCTCGATCTGCCGGACCCGTTCCCGGGAGAGGCCGAACTCGCGGCCGACCTCGTCGAGCGTGCGCTGCCGGCCGTCGTCGAGACCGAACCGCAGCCGGATCACCGCCTGTTCCCGCTGCGAGAGGGTGGCCAGTACGATTCGTACCTCGTTGCGCAGCTCGCCGTTGGCTGCGGCGTCGCCGGGCTGCTCGCGCGGGTCCACGGCGGCGACGAAGTCGCCGAGCGCGCTCTCGCCGTCCTCGCCGACAGCCTGGTCCAGGCTGACCGGCTCGCGGTCGTACGAGATCAGCTCGATGACCTGGAACTCGGGGACGTCGAGCGCCCGAGCCACCTCGGCGACGGTGGGCTCGCGACCCAGCGTCACCGACAGCTCCCGGCGGGCCCGGACCATCCGGTTGACCTGCTCGACCATGTGCACGGGGATGCGGATGGTGCGGGCCTGGTCGGCCATGGCGCGGGTGATGGCCTGGCGGATCCACCAGGTGGCGTAGGTGGAGAACTTGTAGCCCTTGGTGTAGTCGAACTTCTCGACGGCGCGGATCAGGCCGAGGTTGCCTTCCTGGATGAGGTCGAGGAAGGCCATGCCGCGGCCGGTGTAGCGCTTGGCGATGCTCACCACCAGTCGCAGGTTCGCCTCGAGCAGATGGTCCTTGGCGGCCCGACCCTCCGCGGCGATCAGCTCCAGGTCGGCGCCCAGATCCGCGGAGACCGGGGTGCAGGTGGCCAGTTTCTCCTCGGCGAACAGGCCGGCCTCGATGCGCTTGGCGAGCTCGACCTCCTGCGCCGCGGTGAGCAGCTTCGTCCGGCCGATGCCGTTGAGGTACGCCCGGACGAGGTCCGTGGAGACGCCCCGCTCGTCGGTGGCGTCCAGGTCGGTGAGGACCTCGGCGCTCGGGTCGGTGTTCGTGCCCGCGGTCGGGCGCATCTGGTGCTCCGTCATCTGCAGGGCCATCTTCGTCTCTCCCCGTGTCCGTGTCGTGCGTTTCCGGCCCGGTGCTGCCGGTGACAAACAGCTTGGCGGGCGGGGCGTAAAACGGGAGTGAGGCGATCGGGGACCCGACAGCAATACGGTCGGATCGGTGGAGTCGGCGAGGTATCGAGGGCCGGAGTGTCGACCCGGCTCGGCTTTGCCCAGCCCGGTTACCGTGCCTTCGACCGGCCGGCGTGGCCGGCCCGCGAGGCTACGGAGGGGCGCAGTGGTCTTCAAACGGCTCATGCAGGCGATGGGTGTGGGTGGCCCGTCGGTGGAAACCGTGCTGACCGACCCGAATTGCCGCCCCGGCGGCCAGTTGGAGGGACGCATCCAGGTGACCGGTGGTGACCATCAGGTCGACATCGAGTACGTGGCCCTCGGGCTGGTCACCCGGGTCGAGGTGGAGAGCGGCGACAACGAGTACGACACCAGCCAGGAGTTCCACCGGCAGCGGGTCACCGGCGCGTTCCGGCTGGAGCGGGGGCAGCAGCACGAGATCCCGTTCCGCTTCGACGTGCCGTGGGAGACGCCGGTCACCGAGCTGTACGGGCAGCACCTGCACGGAATGACGATGGGGCTGCGTACGGAGCTGGAGGTGGCGCGCGCCGTCGACAAGGGTGACCTGGACGCCGTCGCCGTGCACCCACTGCCCGCTCAGGAGCGCCTGCTGGAGGCGTTGCTGCGGCTCGGTTTCCGCTTCGCGCGGGCGGATGTGGAACGTGGACACATCTACGGGGTGCGGCAGACGCTCCCCTTCTACCAGGAGATCGAGTTCCACCCGGCGCCGCAGTACGGCCGGGCGATCAACCAGTTGGAGGTCACCTTCATCGCTGACCCGCAGCAGACGCAGGTGGTGTTGGAGCTGGACAAGCGGGGTGGCCTGTTCACGGAGGGGCGGGACGCGTTCGGCCGGTTCACCGTCGACCACGCCACGATGGACCGTGTGGACTGGGCCGCCCAGCTCGACGGCTGGCTGCGCCAGTCCCTCCAGCGCCGCGGCCTCTTCTCCTGACCCCCACCCCCACCGTGATCATGAGGTGCTGCGGCACGCCGAACAGACGGGCGACCACTCGATGATCATCGGGGCGGAGCGGGGGTGGAGGTTAGAGGTCCAGGAGGATGGTGCGGGGGCCCACGTTGACGCTCTCGACCAGCATGTGGGCGCGGAAACGGCCGGTCTCCACCTTGGCGCCGCGCTCGCGCAACGCCTCGACCACGGCCGTCACCAGCGGCTCGGCGACCTCCGCTGGCGCCGCGGCCGTCCAACTCGGGCGACGGCCCTTGCGGGCGTCGCCGTAGAGGGTGAACTGGCTGACAACGAGGACCGGGGCACCGGTGTCGGCGGCGGACCGCTCGCCGTCGAGGATGCGCAGCTCGTGGACCTTGCGGGCCACCGTCCGGGCGGTCTCCGGGGTGTCGGTGTGCGTCACTGCGAGCAGCACCAGCAGCCCGTCGTCGATCGCGCCGACCACCTCGTCGCCGACCGTGACACTGGCCCGGCCGACCGTCTGCACCACCGCACGCATCAGCACGTCCTCCATCCGCTGTTCCGGTCGGCGTGCCGGGCCAGGCCCGCCAGAAGTTCGTTGCTCCGCCGGATCGCCCCGATGTGCCAGGGCGACGCCGCTGAGCTGATCAACCGGCCACCGGCTCGATGATGCCGCGCTCCACCAGGTGCGCCACGATCGGGCCCGCCGCCTCGGCGAGCTCGTCGGGCGCCACGTCGTGCGCCGCCGCCAGGAGGGCGAGCTGGTCGCGTAGCGGCAGACGGCCGTCGGCGCCGCCGACCAGCGCCAACACCAGCGGGTCGACCTCCTCGGTCCAGCGCAGGCCGCGCGGCATTGCCAGCACCTGCCGGTCCACGGCCCAGCCTTCGTCGCCCATGGTCGCCTCCTGCCGCAGTTGGAGCCCTTCGGCGGCCCGGTAGCGCTCGGCGAGCAGCGCTTCGGTGTCGCGTACCCGAAGGAAGTCCTGGCAGTCGAACCAGGTGGCGATGCGGTCACCCATCGGCGGCTCGACCCGCTGCCGGAGATCCTCCACCCGGATGACGGGGTCGGCGTGCCCGCCGCGGCGTAGCGAGATGACGCCGAAGCCGATCGCCTCGACCTTGTGCGCGTCGAACCAGTCCAGCCAGGCGGCCATCCGCTGCGGATCGGCCGCCTCGCCGACGTCGGTGAGCCAGAGGTTGACGTACGCCATCGGGTCGGCCACCTCGCGCTGGATGACCCAGGCGTCCAGGCCGGTGCCGGCGAACCAGCCGGCCACCCGCTCGTCCCACTGCTCGCCGGCGACGTGCACCCAGTTCGCCAGGTACTGCATCGTGCCGCCCTCGGTGAGCAGGCCGGGCGCGGCCGCGGCGAGTTCGCTGCCGATCGCGTCGCCGACCCGGCCGGAGTCCCGGTAGATGTGCGTGGTGGTGCCGGGCCCGACCACGAAGGGCGGGTTGCTCACCACCAGGTCGAACCGGCGGCCCGCCACCGGCGCCACCATGTCGCCGCGGAGGAGCTCCCAGTCCTGGCCGTTGAGCGCGGCCGTGGTGGCGGCGAAGCGCAACGCCCGGGCGGAGACGTCGGTGGCGGTGACCGAGCGCGCGTGGGTGGACAGGTGCAGGGCCTGCACGCCGGAGCCGGTACCCAGGTCCAGCGCGCTGTCGACCGGTCGCCGGATGGTCGCGCCGATCAACGTCTGGGTCGCCCCGCCGATGCCGAGCACGTGCTCGGAGTGCAACGGGCGACCCGGGCGGGCGCTGGCCGGCACGTCGGCGAGCACCCACCACTCGTCCCCGTACGGTTCCAGGTCGACGCCGGCCCGCAGGCCGTCGCCGTGTCGTTCGAGCAGCCCGCCGTCGACCGCCTCGGCGATGTCGAGCGGCGCGAGCGCGGCGGCCACCACGGCCTCCGGTTCGGTCTGGTCGCAGATGAAGACCCGGATCAGCGTGGCGAGCGGGTCGCGATCCTCGGTCGCCTTGAGGGCGGCGCGGAAGTCGTTGCGGGCCACCCCGCCGGTCGCCTGCGGACCGAGTCGGTCGGCGATGCCGTTCGAGGTGAACCGGGCGCGGGTCAGCGCGGTGCGCAGCGCCTCGACGCCGGCGGGAGAGAGCAGCATGTCTTGTTCGGCCACCTCGCCATCCTGCCTGCTGCCGCCGGAGCGGACGGGCCCACCCGGAACATCAGTGCCGCCAGCAGGTGCTATCGAACATCGCCCGTCCCAGTCGAGGCCGACTCCGCGGTCACCGTCGGGCCGCCATCGGCCGGCCGCGACCGCGCCGAGGCGGCGTCACCGCGCGCATCCGTGTGTGTCCGTCGGCACCCGATCGGCGTCTGGCAGCATGGCGACATGGCGTTGGCTCTTCCGATCGACTCCGCGGCGAACGACCTCCTCAACCGGGATCCGCTGGCGCGCATCCTCGGCATGGTCCTCGATCAACAGATTCCGATGGAGAAGGCTTTCTCCTCGCCGTACGTGCTGACGCAGCGGCTCGGGCACGACCTCGACGCGCGGGAGCTGGCCGGGTACGACCTGGAACAGCTGATCGCCGTCTTCGCCCAGCCGCCCGCGCTGCACCGCTTCCCGAAGGCGATGGCGGCCCGGGTGCAGGAGGTGTGCCGGATGCTCGTCGACCGGTACGACGGCGACGCCGCCGGGCTCTGGGCCGGGGTGACCGACGGGCGGGAGCTGTTCAACCGGATCGCCGAGCTGCCCGGATTCGGCAAGCAGAAGGCGCAGATCTTCCTCGCCCTGCTCGGCAAGCGTTTCGACGTGCGGCCGGAGGGCTGGCGGGAGGCGGCCGGCGGGTACGGCGACCCGGACGCCTACCGGTCGGTCGCCGACGTGACCGACGGCGAGTCGCTGCGCCGGGTACGCGAGTACAAGCAGCAGATGAAGGCGGCGGCCAAGACGAAGGCTGCCGACTGACCGCCGCCGGGCCTGCCCGGGGTCGGGGCGGCGGTTGCCGGCCGACCGTCGCGTGGACTCAGGCGGCGGTGGGGTGGGCGAGCGAGGCGAGCGCCCGCCGGACGTCGGCGAGCGAGACGGTGGTCGAGTCGTCGAGGTCGGCCAGGCCCGCCTCGATCCACTGCCGCATCAGCGTGGTGACTCCGATGCCGCGCGCCTCGGCTGCCGCCCGCACCCGTTCGTAGGTCTCCAGCGGCAGCCGTACCGACCGGCTCACCATCGGCACGTCGGTGTCGGGGGTTGGCAGCTCCGCCGGCTGGCTCTCGTCGATCAGTTCCGCGAGCCGGTCGTCGCCGCTGTGGAACTGCTTGGTCGCGTCGTCACGGTGCATGTCACCGCCTCCTCATCGGCGATCTCTCCGCACCGCCTCGTCGTAGCGCTTCGACTCGGCGTCGCTGAGCTCACGGGCGGAGAGGATGTCCCAGTCGTTGTCGGTGCCGTTGGCCTCCGCGAGCAGCACAGCCAACCGGCGGCCCCGCCGGGCGGCGGCGTAGACGACCATCACGTCGTCGCCCAGGTGGCGGATCACCCGCCGGACGCTGTGCAGCGCCTCCCAGACTTCCCCCGGCGTGACGTCGTAGACCTTCAGGTTGGCCAGCGCCTCTTCGGTGAAGCTGAACCTGCTGCCCACGGGCGGAGCGTACCACGCACGTAACACGCACGCCGCCGACAGTGCTTCCGGAGTGCCGCCAGGACCGAACTTCGCTGATCACGGCGGTCAAGTGACAGGATGAGGCGTAACCCCCTCGAGGAGGTCCGTGGTGAAGCGTCAGGCGTACCAACCGATCCTGATCACCGACGCCTCACGCAGCCAGGGCGACCAGCTCAACAGTCGGCAGCGGCGATACGTGCTGATGATGGGCATCAGGGTCGCCTGTCTGGTCGTGGGTGCGATCCTGGTCGGCGCGCAGGCTCCCCTGCTCTGGCTCTGGCTGCCGCTGTGCGGCCTCGGCATGGTGCTCATTCCGTGGCTCGCCGTGCTGCTGGCCAACGATCGGCCGCCGAAAGAGGAGCACCGGCTGGCCAACCGCTTCCGGCACGAGCAGCGTGACGCCTCGCCACCGATGAGCATCAGCGCCGAGGAACAGCCGCACAAGGTCATCGACGCCGAGCTCTGACCACGGCCGAGCCGCCAGGGCGGCGACGAGCGCCGCGGCGGACCGGGCCATCGCGCGGCGAGACGGCCTCGGCGGAGTCCGCCGGCCGGTACCGCCTCGCCGAGCGAGACCGGCCGGGGTCGGGGCCACGGCCCACCTCGACGGCCGGGATCAGGGCTTCGGGCGGGCGCCGAGGGTGGAGACGGCCACCGCGCCGAGATCGCCCGCCCGGGCCAGCGTCGCATCCGGATCCGCACCGGCCAGCCAGGCCGTCAACAGGCCCGCGGCGAACGCGTCCCCGGCCCCGGTGACGTCCACCACGGCAACCCGGCGGGCGGGCGCCGAGCTGAGCTTCCCCGTCCGGTCCGCCCAGACCGCGCCGGCCGCACCCCGCTTGACCACCACCCGCCGGGCGGTCGCCGACAGCGCCCTCGCCTGGGCCGCCGGTTCCAGCCCGCCGGCCAGCACCGTCGCCTCGTCCGCGTTGACCAGCAGCAGGTCGACGTCGCGTACCCAGGCCAGGAAGGCCATCGCGCCGACGCGCCGCAGCGGCGCCGCGGACGCCGCGTCGACACTGGTGGTGAGCCCCCGCGCGCGGGCGGCGGTCAACGCCCGCAGCCCGGCCTCGCGCGACCCGGCGTCCAGCAGGGTGTACCCGGACAGGTGCAGATGTCCCGCGTCGGGTACCGCGGCCAGTGCGCGCTCGACGTGCCCCGCGGTCAGCCGCAGGTTCGCCCCGCGCTGGCTGACCATCGTCCGCTCGCCGTCGTTGGCCAGCACGACGACCGTGCCGGTCACGGCACCCTCGATGCTCTCGATCGCGCAGTCGACACCGACGGACCGCAGTTCGGCCGTCCGGTCACGCCCCTCCGCGTCGTCACCCACCGCCGCGACCAGCGTCACGGGGGTGCCCTGCGCGGCGAGCCAGGCGGCGGTGTTGGCCGCCTGACCGCCACCGCTGAACCGGATCTCGGCCGCCGTGTCCGAGCCGGCGGCGAGCGGCCCGCTGAGCACGGCGAGCACGTCGGTGATCACGTCACCGACGACGACGATCCGGTCGATCGGGCTCATGCCCCGGTGTCGGCGCGGCGGGCGGCCGAGGCCACCGCGATCCGCGCGGCCAGGTCGGCGTTGCGCAGGATGATCCGGACGTTCACCGCCAGGCTGGCGCCCTCGGTGGCGGAGTGGAAGTGGGCCAGCAGGTAGGGCGTCACGGCCTTACCGGTCACCCCGTCGCGCTCCAGCAGCGCCAGGCCCTCGGCGAGGGTGCGGTCGTGCAGTGCCGGGTCGAGCTGCTCGTCGACGGGGAGCGGATTGGCCACGACGAGGCCACCGCGGTGCAGGTCCTGCTGGGTTCGGGCGGTGAGCACGTCGGCGACCTGCTCGGGCGAGTCCACCGACCAGTCGAGGTCGAAGCCGCCGTCGGTGAGGTAGAAGCCGGGGAACCGGCGGGTGCGGTAACCGATGACGCTCACGCCGAGCGTCTCCATCCGCTCCAGCGTCGCGCCCACGTCGAGGATCGACTTGACCCCGGCGCAGACCACCGCGATCGGGGTCCGAGCGAGGGTGATGAGGTCCGCCGACTCGTCGAAGGTCTGCGCCGCCTCCCGGTGCACCCCGCCGAGGCCGCCGGTGGCGAACACGCCGATCCCCGCCGCGGCGGCCACCGCGCTGGTCGCCGCGACGGTAGTCGCCCCGTCCGCGCCGACCGCCGCGGCCACGGCCAGGTCGCGTACGGAGAGCTTGGCCACACCGTCGACGGTGGCGAGCCGGGTCAGCTGGGCGTCGTCCAGGCCGACCACGAGTTCGCCGCCGACCATGCCGATGGTGGCCGGCACCGCTCCGGCGTCCCGTACGGTCGCTTCGATCTGGCGGGCGACCCGCAGGTTCTCCGGTCGGGGAAGACCGTGCGAGACGATGGTGCTCTCCAAGGCGACGACGGGACGCCCGTCACGCAGAGCGTCGGCCACCTCGGCGCCGTAACGGATGTGAAAGTTGGTCACAGTGATCACCGTACGGCCAGCCCCCGGTCGTAGTGAATTGGACCGGGCCGTCAGGAGCTGCCAAACTTGAGTGTTGGAGGTGCAGACGTGAGCACACAGGTTCTCGAACGGCCGGAGCTGAAGGACGCCGACACCGGCCCGGAGTTGTTCCACTACGTCCGTAAGGAGAAGATCGCCGAGAGTGCCGTCATGGGCACGTTCGTCGTGGCGCTCTGCGGGGAGACCTTCCCGGTCACCAAGGCCGCCAAGCCGGGCTCGCCGGTCTGCCCGAAATGCAAGGAGATCTACGACTCCTGGGGCGACTGATCCGGGGCAGCTGCTCCGGCCCCGCGCGTAGCCTTCGGCGGTGACCACCTCCACCGCTCTGCTCATCGCCGATCTCGTCGGCGTCGCGGTATTCGCCGCCTCCGGCGCCTCCGCCGCGGTGGCCAAACGGCTCGACCTGTTCGGCGTGGTATTCGTCGGTTTCGTGGCCGCCCTGGGCGGCGGGATCTTCCGTGGCCTGGTCATCGGGGAGATGCCGCCACTCGCCTTCGCCGACTGGCGGTACGCCGCCACGGCCGCGATCACCGCCGGCGCGGTCTTCTGGTTGCACCCCCAACTGGCCCGGCTGCGGACCACCGTGCTGTTGCTGGACGCGGCCGGACTCGCGCTCTTCACGGTCACCGGCACGCTCAAGGCGCTCGACGCGCACGTACCTCCGGTCGGGGCCTGCGTGGTCGGCATGCTCAGCGGGATCGGCGGCGGACTGGGCCGGGACCTGCTCACCGGGGAGATCCCGGTGGTGCTGCGCCGGGAGATCTACGCCGTGGCCGCCCTGGCCGGGGCGGTCGTCGTGGCGGTGCTGCACCGGGCGGGTCAGGCCCACTCGGCACCGCTCCTGGGCGCGGCGGTGCTGATCTTCGGACTGCGGATGGTGGCGTTGCGCCGGCGCTGGACCGTGCCGGTCGCGACACTGCGCCCGCCACGCACGCGCGACCCCGGGCCGGGCCGGCGCTGATGTGACCAGCGTGGCGTCGCCTGGGCGGGGGGACGCCCGCTGGTTATGCTGAGTCGGCCTTCGCGGCATCTTCTGCGCGGAGGCGTTTTCATGGGCGGTGCGGACCCGGTGGCCCTCACCCAGGTCCGCCATCGTGCGGTCGGAGAGGAGCCTTCGCGTGCCAGCCCCGTTGCCGGCGATCGAGACGTTCCCGGCACTACGCGCCTGGCAGCGCAAGGCGCTCGTGGAGTACCTGCGCCGCCGCTCCGAGGACTTCACCGCGGTCGCCACGCCCGGTGCCGGTAAGACCACGTTCGCCCTGCGGATCGCCGCCGAGCTGCTCGTGGACGGCACGGTGGAGGCGGTGACCGTGGTCGCCCCGACCGAGCACCTGAAGAAGCAGTGGGCGGAGGCCGCGGCCCGGGTCGGCATCCAGTTGGACGCCGCCTTCCGCAACGCCGACGTGCACTCCTCGGCCGACTTCCACGGCGCCGTGGTCACGTACGCACAGGTCGGCATGGCCCCGCAGGTGCACCGGCGCCGCACGATGACCCGGCGCACGCTCGTCATTCTCGACGAGATCCACCACGCCGGTGACTCCCGCTCGTGGGGTGACGGCGTCAAGGCGGCCTTCGAGCCTGCCGTACGCCGCCTGATGCTCACCGGTACGCCGTTCCGCTCCGACGACAATCCGATCCCGTTCGTCACGTACGAGCGTGGCGAGGAAGGGCTGCTGCGTTCCCGCGCCGACTCGGTCTACGGCTACGCGGACGCGCTTCGTGACAACGTGGTGCGGCCGGTGCTGTTCCTCGCGTACTCAGGGGAGACCCGTTGGCGGACCAACGCGGGGGAGGAGCTGGCGGCGCGGCTCGGCGAGCCGATGACGCAGGACCTCATCGCCCAGGCCTGGCGGACCGCCCTGGACCCGGCCGGCGACTGGATGCCGCAGGTGCTGCGCGCCGCCGACGCCCGGCTCAGCGTGCTGCGTAACGCCGGAATGCCCGACGCCGGTGGGCTGGTGATCGCCAGCGACCAGCAGACCGCCCGCTCGTACGCCAAGCTCATCGAGCAGCTGACCGGCGAGAAGGCGGCGGTGGTGCTTTCCGACGACGCCGGGGCGTCCGCCCGGATCGCGACGTTCGCGGCGTCCGAGCAGCGGTGGCTGGTCGCGGTACGGATGGTCTCGGAGGGCGTCGACATCCCGCGCCTCGCGGTCGGGGTCTACGCCACCAGCGCGAGCACCCCGCTGTACTTCGCCCAGGCGATCGGCCGTTTCGTCCGGGTCCGGCAACCGGGGGAGACGGCCTCGGTCTTCCTCCCCAGCGTGCCGCATCTGCTCGGGCTGGCCAGCGAGATGGAGGCCGCCCGCGACCACGTGCTGGGCAAGCCGAAGGACCGCGAAGGTTTCGACGACGACCTGCTCGAGCGGGCGCAGCGTGACGAGCAGGCCAGCGGCGAGCTGGAGAAGAGGTTCGCCGCGCTGTCCGCCACCGCCGAACTGGATCAGGTGATCTTCGACGGCGCGTCCTTCGGCACCGCGGCCCAGGCCGGCACCCCGGAGGAGGAGGAGTACCTCGGGCTGCCCGGTCTGCTCACCGCCGACCAGGTCGCCGTGCTGCTCTCGAAGCGACAGGCCGAGCAGTTGGCCGCCCAGCGACGCAAGGCGGCCGTGCGGACCGCTGAGCCGGCCGCTGCCGCGCCGGCGGCGCCGCCGGCACCGATGAGTGCGGCCCAGCGCCGGGTGGCGCTCCGCCGTCAGCTCAACGCCCTGGTGGCCGCCCGACATCACCGTACGGGCCAGCCGCACGGCAAGATCCACGCTGAGCTGCGCCGGCTCTGCGGCGGTCCGCCGAGCGCTCAGGCGACGATCGAGCAGCTCGAAGAGCGCATCGCCACCGTGCAGACCCTCTGACTGAACGTCCCGGGATTCCGCGCCGGCCCCCGACGCGTCGATCATGAGGTTTTGCCGGGTACCGGGGACCTTCACCTGCCAGCCTGATCGACCCGGCTGTCACGGGAGGGGCGGGTGGGACGAAAAGAGGCCGGCCGGAAACACCTCTCGGTGCTTCCGGCCGGCCTTATGTCGGCTTGCGGATTCAGTTCGCCATCAGGTCGGCACCGCGCCAGCTGAACTCCGGGTCCGCCGCGTACCGAACGGTGATCTTCACGAGATCCTCCGCGTACTTGTTCGCGTGGTGCCCGCAGAACACGAGCTCACTCCCACCGGCCAGCGTGACACGGAGCTTGCCGGCAGCATTGCAGCGGTCGCACCGTTCATCGGCGGCCGGGGGGCTCACCGTCTCGGGCGGCGGCGTGAGGGTCGGGGTCATCGCCTTCCTCCTCTGGTCGTCACCGATGAACAATCTCTTCGGTCGTTGCTCACCTATCCTGCAACATCCTTGTGGCCTCTGGTCTTCCCTGTGTGCCCGCGGGGGACCGAGGTCACACATGACAGGCACAGTGTGCCGTGCACCAAGGGTGCCACGTCAACGATCACAATCGTGCAACCGGCAGATCACCATCCGGCGTTGCACGCTAGGTGATCAAAACGACACGCCGGGTTGACGATGTGGGCTCAGTCCAGGTAATCCCGAAGAACCTGTGACCGTGACGGGTGGCGCAGCTTGGACATGGTCTTCGACTCGATCTGCCGGATCCGTTCCCGGGTCACCCCGTAGACCTGGCCGATCTCGTCGAGCGTGCGCGGCTGACCGTCCGTCAGGCCGAAGCGCAGGCGTACCACGCCCGCCTCACGCTCGGAGAGCGTCTGCAGCACCTGCTGGAGCTGGTCCTGCAGCAGCGAGAACGAGACCGCGTCGACCGCGACCACGGCCTCCGAATCCTCGATGAAGTCACCGAGCTGGCTGTCACCCTCGTCACCGATGGTCTGGTCCAGCGAGATGGGCTCCCGGGCGTACTGCTGGATCTCCAGCACCTTCTCCGGTGTGATGTCCATCTCCTTGGCCAGCTCCTCCGGGGTGGGCTCGCGGCCCAGGTCCTGGAGCAGCTCGCGCTGGATCCGGCCTAGCTTGTTGATCACCTCGACCATGTGCACCGGGATGCGGATGGTGCGGGCCTGGTCGGCCATGGCGCGGGTGATGGCCTGGCGGATCCACCAGGTGGCGTAGGTGGAGAACTTGTAGCCCTTGGTGTAGTCGAACTTCTCGACGGCGCGGATCAGGCCGAGGTTGCCTTCCTGGATGAGGTCGAGGAAGGCCATGCCGCGACCGGTGTAGCGCTTGGCCAGCGAGACGACCAGCCGCAGGTTGGCCTCGAGCAGGTGATTCTTGGCCCGCTCGCCGTCCCGGGAGATCCACATCAGGTCGCGCTGCATCTCGCGGGCGAGCTTCTCCTCGCCCTCCTCGGCAGCGCGCAGCCGCTCGGCGGCGTAGAGCCCGGCCTCGATCCGCTTGGCGAGCTCCACCTCCTGCTCGGCGTTCAGCAGCGGAACCTTGCCGATCTGCTTGAGATAGGCCCGGACCGAGTCGGCGGAGGCGGTCAGCTCGGCGTCACGCCGGGCCTGCTTGAGCGCCTCGGACTCCTCGTCGTCCCACTCGAAGTCGTTGTCGCTGGCGGAGTTCGCCGCGTCGGCCTCGGCGGCCTGGGTGAGCTCGGCCGGCTCGTCGACGACCACGTCCTCGATCTCGGCGGCCAGTTCCTCGGGATCGATGTCGCCGTCGGCCCCATCGCCCTTGGCCTTCCCGGAGGCTGCCTTCGCCTTGCCGGCGACGGCCACGGCCGACTTGGTGGCCCGGGTCGCCTTGGCGGCCTTGGCCGGCGCCGCCGCGTTGGCCACCTGGGCCGTGGTTTCGGCGCTCTTGCGGGCCGTCGCCTTTCGCGGGGCGGGCGCCGTGGACTCGTCGGCGGCGGGTGCCTGCTTCTGGGCCGGTGCGGCCTTCTTGGTGGTCTTGGCGGTGGTGGCGCGTGACGCGGGAGTGGCGGACCGGGCCGCGGCCACTCGGCGGCGGGTGCTGGCCGACCCGTCCACGACCACGGTCACTCCCGCCTCGGAGAGCGCCCGCAGGATCTTCTTGGCCTGGGCCGGCGTCACCTCGGCGGTCTCGACGGTGCGCGCGAGCTGGGCCGACGTCAGCTGACCGCCGGCGCTCTGGGCGTGGGCAATCAGAGTGTCGGTGAGCGAGCGAACGTCGGCGCCGGTCTGGCGGGGTTCTGTCACGAATGACCTTCCGGAGGCGAAGAGCGAGCACGGCCGGGTTGTCCGGCGCAGCGGGGGCCACCGCGCCGGGCGATGTGGTTTGAGAACCCCCGTGTCCCGGGCCGGCCGGTCACCGGCGGTCCGTGGCGCGTGGGCAGGGGTGAATTGTAACGCCGTCTGCGGCGATCATCCTGCGCCGCACGGCGCATCGGGTTGTCGAGACCGTCGAAACGGCGCAGATGTGGAGTTTGTAAGGATGGTACTCGCGCATGAGACGGGACACCCCGATCGTGCGGGAAGGGGACGTGACATGGAGCGTGGGGCGCCGTCATCGGGCGAACTGTTGGAGATCGCGGTCGAGTTGGCTCGGGACGCCGCCGCGACGGCGTACCGGATGCGGGCCGAGGGAGTCTCGGTCGCCGCCACCAAGAGCACGGTGACCGACGTGGTGACCGCCGCCGACCGGGCGGTCGAGATGCAGGTCCTCGACGCGCTGGGTCGGCTGCGGCCCGCGGACGCGGTGCTCGGTGAGGAGTACGGCCCGGGCGACACGGAGGTGGGCGCCGGCGGGGTGCGCTGGATCCTCGACCCGATCGACGGCACCGTCAACTACCTCTACGGGCTGCCGCACTGCGCCGTGTCGCTCGCCGCCGAGGTCGACGGCGAGGTGGTCGCCGGGGTGGTCCGCAATGTGATCACCGGCGAGGAGTGGACCGCCACCGCCGGTGGCGGCGCGTGGCGCGACGGCGAGCGGCTGCGCTGCTCGACCGAGACCGATCTGGGTCAGGCGCTCGTCGCCACCGGGTTCGGCTACGACCCGAAACGCCGGGCGCACCAGGCGCGCGTGGTCGCCGAGCTGATTCCGCACGTACGGGACATCCGCCGCCTCGGCGCGGCGGCGCTGGACCTGTGCCTGGCGGCCGAGGGGCGGGTGGACGTCTACTACGAGAAGGGGCTGGCCGCGTGGGACCAGGCGGCCGGGGCCCTGGTGGCCACCGAGGCGGGGATGCTGGTCGCGGGGCTGGGTGGCCGGCCGGCCGGGCCGGACCTGGTGATCGCCGCGCCTCCCACGCTCTTCACGCCGGTGCACGACCGGCTCGCCGATCTGGACGCCTCCGGCGGCCCGTGACGGGCCGCCGGAGACACTGGTCACTTCTCGACTGGCGCTGGGCAGGAGCCGGGCGGCGCGATCGGCGAGCCGAGGTCGCCGAGGGACTGGTTCACCTCGGTCGTGGTGGCCAGCTGCTGGAAGGCGTCACCCAGCACCACGTCCACGGTGTCGTCGGTGCGCTTCGGGTCGTAGTCGGTCTCGGCGTTGTCGAGGAAGTAGGCGCGGAGCAGATGCGCCGAGCCGACACCCTTCGGGCCGTACCGCAGCACCGCCACCTCGTCGACGCCCTTGGGGGCGTTGCCCACCTTCTTGACCTGGAACTTGCGGTTGCGGAAATCGTCCGCGACGCTGGCCGCCCGACCGGCCTCGTCGGTCCCGTTCAGCACATTGATCTTGACGTCCTTGTTCTCGCGCAGTGTGACGTCGGCGAGCGGCCAGCCGTCCGGACAGCTCTTGGCGGCACCCGCTTCGCCCTGGCTGTCGCGTACCACGGCGACAGCCACGAAGATCACGGCGAGGACCGCCAGCAGACCGACGACAACGAGTGCCCGCACTCGCGCAAAACTCATCTGGGCGCTCCCCGGACTTTCAAAAGGGTGGCGGCGACCGACGGCGGACGTGCCGCCCCGGCCGTCGGGTACGCCGCTGAGGTTAACGGTTGTCCGACCGTCGCGTGGAAACAGCCGGACATGGCGGCGCGCCGCCCATGAACCAGGTACTACTACCCCTATCTTCGTGTCGCCTGAGTCACATCGGGAACAACTTGCCGTGCGGGGGCGTACATCTCTGCCACGAGGGCGGTATACATGCCTCGCCCAAAGGGGGGGTAAGGTACCGCGCTCGCCGGGGGAGTTTCTCTGGCGGCCTCGACCGGCGGATCGTCGGGTCGGGTGACCGACACAATGGGTGGCCGGCCAGCGGAACCGGAAAAGAGTCGTCCGGCGTTACAACCGTACGACCACATCAACATGGGAGAGTGAAACCGATGGCCACCGACTACGACGCCCCGCGTCGCGACGAGGTCGACCTCGGCGAGGACAGCCTGGAAGAGCTCAAGGCCCGGCGCGTCGACTCACAGTCGGGTGCCGTGGACGTCGACGAGGCCGAGGTGGCCGAGAGCTTCGAGCTGCCCGGAGCCGACCTGGCCGACGAGGAGCTCACGGTCAAGGTGCTGCCGATGCAGCAGGACGAGTTCCGCTGTGCTCGCTGCTTCCTCGTCCACCACCGCAGCCAGTTGGCGGTCGAGCGCAACGGCGAGCTGATCTGCCGCGAGTGCGTCTGACCTTCGATACCTGATCCAGCGGCGGCCTTCCGAACGAGGCCGCCGCTGTCGGCGTCGCCATGCGCCAGGGATGGGGACCTGCTTGACTCGGAACGGGTAGCCGTACCAGCGATCCGGGAGGTCGAGTGCGATGAGTGAGCAGGGCGCCGCCCCGAAGCACGATCCGGCCGAGCTGGGCGCCACCGTGGCCGCGCTGACCGCAGACGACATCGAGCCGGCCCGGCGGCGGCAGCTGCTCAGCCGGCTGGTCGGTCAGGCCCGCGTCCGTGGCCTGGGCGACCTGTTCAAGCCCCGGGCCGCCGTTCGCTGGATGGTCGACACCGTCACCGAGATCGCTCCGCACGTGCCGGTCCGGGACCTGGCCACCTTGCGGCGGCACTTCGAGGGCCTGGACGACGAGGCGCTCGCCGACCGGCTGGTACGCAACGCCGCCCGGGCGACCGCCGGGGTGGGTGCCGCCGGCGGAGGGGTGGCCGCCGTGGAGTGGACGGTCACACCCACTCTGCTGTCCGCCCCGGTGCTGCTGGCGGCCGAGACGGTCGCCGTGGTGGCGATCGAACTCAAGCTCGTCGGCGAGCTGCACGAGGTGTACGGCATCGTGCTCCCCGAAGGCCGGGGCCAGCGTGCCGTCACCCTGGTGCAGGCCTGGGCCACGCAACGCGGGATCAGCCCGACGATGCCCGGTGCCGGAGTGGGGGCGGTGCTCGGCACCGCGGCCCGCCGGGAGTTGCGCGACACCCTGCTGCGACGCTTCGGGCGCAACCTCACCACGCTGGGGCCGTTCCTGACCGGTGCGGCCGTCGCCAGCTACCTCAACCGCCGGGCCACCAGAGGGCTCGGCGACCAGGTCCGCGACGACCTGCGGCGCAAGCGCCGTGAACTACCCGTCCCGCCACGCTCCCTGCCCGATGTCCGCTGAGCCGCCCCGGAGCACCGAACGGATCCGGGTGGGCGCGACGGGACGTCCCGTTCAGCGGGCCCTCGGCCGCCGTCGCCGATCCGGGGGCGCCGCTCGTCAGCGGGCGTCGCGGGCGGCCAGGATCGCCTCGGCCAGCTCGACCGGGCGTCGGGTGCTCACCACCCAGAACGGGGTGGGGTCGGCCGGGTCGTCCAGCACCACCTGGACGGCGCCACCGATCCACGGACGCTGCACCACGAAGGCCAGCGGGTCGGCACCCACGCCGAGCACCTCCCGGCGGCCGGCCGAATCGAGCGGGACCACGTCCGCGACGTACCGCACCGGGAGGCGGGCGTCGTCGACCAGGAGTTCGCCGGCACGGACCGAGACCCGGATCCGTCCCAGCCACCAGAGCCCCGCCGCGGTGGCGGGCAACAGCACCACGAACGGCAGCCAGGCACGCAGCCCGGGCGCGCCCATCCAGACCTCGGCGGCGAGCAGGCCGGCGGCGGCCAGCCCGGCCAGCCACAGCCACCAGGGCAGGGTCAGCCGCTCCGAGCGCTCGACGCGGGTCGGAACGGGCGGCGCTGAGGACGATGACGACGGCGACAGGCTCACAGTCCGAGGGTACGGCGGACGGCGGCCCCGCCACCCGGCAGGATGGCAGGGTCATCGCCGTACCGGACGGAAGAGGAGAACAGTGACCGACGTGGTACCCGTGCCCGTACGGCAGCTCGACCCCGAGCTGCCGCTGCCGGCGTACGCCCATCCCGGCGACGCCGGCGCCGACCTGGTGGCCGCCGCGGACGTGGAGTTGCCGCCCGGCGGCCGGGCCCTGGTCCCGACCGGGGTGGCGATCGCCCTGCCGGAGGGGTACGTGGGCCTGGTCCACCCCCGGTCCGGACTCGCGGCCAGGCTCGGTGTGACCGTCCTCAACGCGCCCGGTACGGTCGACGCCGGCTACCGGGGCGAGATCATGGTGAACCTGATCAACCATGATCGCCTCGCATCGGCGAAGATCTTCCGGGGCGACCGGATCGCTCAGCTCGTGGTGCAGCGGGTGGCGCGGGTCGAGTTCCAGCCGGTGGCCGAGCTGCCGTCGTCCCCGCGCGGGACGGGCGGGCACGGCTCCACCGGCGGGCACGCCGGCCTGGTGCCACCACCGGCGGACCCGTCCGGAGGCGAACGGCGCAGCGAAGAGGTGACAGGTTGAAGACGAACAGCGGAGGGTGGGCGCAGTGATCTTCTCCCGGAAGCGTGCCGAGCGGCACGCCGGTGACGAGCGGACCACCGAGGTCCTCGACGACCTCCAGGCGGAGGAGGCGACCCTGGCGGTGCCCACCCACGGCCCGTACGACATCTCCGAGGCCCCGGCCGACGTGCCGCGGCTGGATCTGGGCAGTCTGCACATCCCCGCGATTCCCGAGGTCGAGGTGCGGGTGCAGGCCGATCAGCAGGGCGTCGTCCAGCAGGTCGTGCTGGTGCACGGGCAGAACGCGTTGCAGCTCGGCGTCTTCGCCGCGCCCCGGTCCGAGGGGATCTGGGACGAGGTGCGGGAGGAGATCCGCCAGTCGCTGCTCAACGACGGCGCCGCGCCGCAGGAGGTCGAGGGCGAGTACGGCCCCGAGCTGCGGGCCCAGGTGCGTACCCCCGACGGCCCGACCGAACTGCGGTTCGTGGGTGTCGACGGCCCGCGGTGGATGGTGCGCGGCGTCTTCCAGGGCGCGGCGGCGGTGGACCCGGCGGCCGCCGGCCCGCTGGCCGTGTGCCTGCACGGGCTCGTGGTCGACCGCGGCCAGGAGGCCAAGCCGGTCCGTGAGCCGCTGCCGCTGCGGCTGCCGCGGGAGATCGGCGACGAGTCGGAGCAGTCCGGCCCGGACGGCGGGCGTCCGGCCGAGCAGCCACGGCAGGTCTGACCGGCGGTCGCCGGCCCGCCGGGATCGGGCGGACCGGCGTACGCTGGCGGGACGTCCCGGCGACGCCGGAACGGCTAGTGTCGGCGCGGCCGGCCGGATGGAGAGGGTGACGCGGGGGTCATGACCACCGACGAGAGCCGAGGGTCGCTGCGGCGGATCCTGCACCGGCTCACCGCCAGCGAAGCCGAGATCGAGGCGCAGGAGCTGCAGCGGGAGAGTGCGGAGTGCGGCGGTGTGCCGGCCCTGGAGTGCTCGCGGGGCCAGGTGGTCTCGGTGAGCGGCCGGCTCCGCACCGTGGTCTACACGCCGCGCACCAACCTGCCCACGCTGGAGGCGGACCTCTACGACGGCAGCGACGTGGTGACGCTGGTCTGGCTGGGGCGCCGGCACATCGCCGGCATCGAGCCGGGCCGGCACCTGACCGCCCGCGGCCGGGTCGCCATGCGGGACGAACGCAAGGTGATCTACAACCCGTACTACGAGCTGGACCTGCCGAAGTGACCGCGCGGACGAACGGGAGCCGATGACCACGGGACAGGACCGGGCCGCTGCGCCGGATGCCGGATCGCCGGACGAGGAACGGCTGCCCAGCATCGCCGAGCAGATGGCCGACCAACTCGGCGGCTGGCGGGGACTGGTGGAATCCAGCATCCCCGTGGTGGTCTTCGTGATCGCCAACGTCATCGGCGAGCTGCGCCCCGCGGTGATCGCCTCGGTCGCGGTGGCGCTGTTGATCGCCGGCCTGCGGCTGGCCCAGCGCCGGCCGATCAGGCACGCCGTCAACGGGCTCTTCGGCATCGCCATCGGCGCGGCCATCGCCTGGCGTACCGGTAACGAGCGGGACTTCTACCTCCCCGGCATCCTCTACGGCGTCGGTTACGGGCTCGTCCTGTTGCTCTCCGCCGCCATCCGCCAGCCGCTGGTGGGGTGGATCTGGTCGGTGCTCGTCGCCAAGGGGCGCTCCGAATGGCGCGACGACCCGCGACTGGTACGTACCTTCACCGGGCTGACCGTGCTCTGGGGCGTGGTCTGGCTGGCGAAGGTCGGTGTGCAGGCCGGGCTCTACCTCGCCCACCAGGACACCGCGCTCGGTGTGGCCCGGCTGCTGCTGGGCTACCCGCCGTACGCGCTGCTGCTGCTCATCACCGTCTGGACCGTCCGGCGGGTGACCCGGGAGGCGACTCCCGAGCCGCTGCCCGGCAACTGACCGCCCGTCGCCCGCGCCACCGGAGTCGAGGCGGCGCGGGCGATCCGGGTCAGCTTCCGCCGCGGGTACGCTCCACGCTGCCCGGGCCGAGGATCACCGCGCGGACGTCGTTCTCCACCTCAGCCGTGCACACGAAGATCAGCTCGTCGCCGGCCTCGATCGGGTCGTCCGGGCTGGGCACCAGCACCCGCTTGCCGCGAACGATCGCCACCAGTGCGGCGTCGCGGGGCAGCGGCACCGCGTGGATCGGCCGGCCGACGTAGGGCGCGGCGGGCGGCAGGGTGATCTCCACGAGGTTCGCCTCGCCCTGCCGGAAGGTCATCAGCCGGACCAGGTCGCCGACGGTGACGGCCTCCTCGACCAGCGCGGCCATCACCCGCGGCTTGCTCACCGCCACGTCGACGCCCCACTGGTCGGTGAAGAGCCACTCGTTCTCGGCCCGGTTGACCCGGGCCACCACCCGGGGCACCGCGAACTCGGTCTTGGCCAGCAGTGACACCACCAGGTTGACCTTGTCGTCGCCGGTGGCGGCGACCACCACGTCGCAGCCGGCGATGTCCGCCTCCTCCAGGCTGGTCAGCTCGCACGCGTCGGCGAGCACCCATTCGGCGGCGGGTACCCGGTCCGGCCGCAGCATCTTCGGCTGGCGCTCGATGAGCATCACCTGGTGGCCGTTCTCGATCAACTCCTGGGCGATCGACCGCCCCACGTTGCCCGCGCCGGCGATGGCGACCCGCATGGCTCAGTGCCCCCCTTCCGGCGGCCTCGACGCCACCGACGTGACAGTCGCCACGATGTCGTCGGTGACCAGCATGAAGACCTGGTCACCCTCCTGCACAACGGCTGACGTGGTGGGGAGCGTGCCGATGCCGAAGCGGATGAGGTACGCCACCCGCGCCCCGGTCTCCTCCTCCAGCGCGTGCACCGGCCGCCCGACCCAATCCTTGTGGATCGGCACCTCGACGATCGAGACCGTACTGGTGGGGTCGCGGAAGATCTCCACGTTCCCCTCCGGCACGAGGTGCCGCAACATCCGGTCGGCGGTCCACCGGACGGTGGCGACCGTGGGGATGCCGAGCCGCTCGTAGACCTGTGCCCGCCGCTGGTCGTAGATCCGCGCCGCGACCCGGCACACGCCGAAGGTCTCCCGCGCCAGACGAGCGGAGATGATGTTGGAGTTGTCGCCGCTGGAGACCGCGGCGAAGGCGTCGGCCCGCTCGATGCCGGCCTGCCGCAGCACGTCTCCGTCGAAGCCGGCGCCGGTCACCGTTACTCCGGCGAAGTCCGGGCCGAGCCGGCGGAAGGCGTCCGCGTCGTGGTCGATCACCGCGACCGAGTGCCCTCGGGATTCCAGGCTGTGGGCGAGGGTCGAACCGACCCGCCCGCAACCCATGATCACGACATGCACGCTTCCCTCCCAAGCTGCGCGCCCGTCCGCACGGCGCCCGTCGAGTGCGAGCCTGCCATGTCCCGGCCGGGAACGGGGACCGACGGTACCGCGCCCGCACGCACCATCGCCGATCGCCCACCCCGGCACCCTCCCCGGAGTGGACGTACCCTTGGCGTTCGTGGCCAGTCCCACCTCGCTGCTGAAGCGGCTGCTCCTCGGTCGACCGTTCCGGTCCGACCGCCTGCAGCACACCCTCCTGCCGAAGCGCATCGCGCTGCCCGTCTTCGCGTCCGACGCCCTGTCCAGCGTCGCGTACGCGCCGGACGAGATCCTGCTGACGCTGTCGATCGCAGGGGCTTCGGCCTACTTCTTCTCGCCGTGGATCGCGTTCGCGGTGGTCGTGGTGATGCTGACCGTGGTGGCCAGCTACCGGCAGAACGTCCACGCCTACCCCTCCGGCGGCGGGGACTACGAGGTGGCCACGGTCAACCTCGGGCCGAAGTTCGGCCTCGGGGTGGCCAGCGCGCTGCTGGTCGACTACGTGCTGACGGTGGCCGTGTCGGTCTCCTCCGGGGTGGCGAACCTGGGCTCGGTGGTGCCCTTCGTGGCCACCCACAAGGTCATGATCGCGGTGACCGCGGTGGTGCTGTTGAGCGCCGTCAACCTGCGCGGGCTGCGTGAGTCGGGCACCGCGTTCGCCATCCCCACCTACGGTTTCGTGATCGTGATCGGCGGGATGCTGCTCACCGGCCTCGTCCGGGTCTTCGTGCTCGGCGACGAGCTGCGCGCCCCCAGCGCCGAGCTGATCATCCAGGCCGAGCACAGCGTGACGGGTTTCGCGCTGATCTTCCTGCTGCTGCGGACGTTCAGTTCGGGCGCCGCGGCGCTCACCGGCGTCGAGGCGATCTCCAACGGCGTACCGGCGTTCAAGCCACCGAAGAGCCGTAACGCGGCCACCACCCTGCTGCTGCTCGGCGGGATCGCGGTGAGCATGCTGGTCGGGATCATCTGGCTGGCCCGGCTGACCCGCCTCCAGTTCGTCGAGGACCCGGCGACACAGATCGTCGCCGGCCCCGAGGGGTACGTGCAGAAGACGGTCACCACCCAGCTCGGCGAGGCGGTCTTCGGCTCCGGGTCGATCCTGCTCTACGTGGTGGCCGGGGTGACCGCACTGATCCTCTTCCTGGCCGCGAACACCGCGTTCAACGGTTTCCCGGTGCTCGGCTCGATCCTCGCGCAGGACCGGTTCCTGCCCCGGCAGTTCCACACCCGGGGCGACCGGCTGGCCTTCTCCAACGGCATCCTCTTCCTCGCGGCCTTCGCCATCGTGTTGATCGTCGGCTTCCAGGCCGAGGTGACCCGACTCATCCAGCTCTACATCGTCGGGGTCTTCGTCTCGTTCACCGTCTCCCAGGCCGGCATGATCCGACACTGGAACCGGCACCTGAAGACCGAACGGGACCCGGAGACGCGCCGCCGGATGCACCGCTCCCGGGCCATCAACGCCTTCGGCATGGGGCTCACCGGGATCGTCCTGGTGATCGTGCTGCTCACCAAGTTCCTGCTCGGCGCCTGGATCGCGATCGCCGCGATGGCGGTGATCTACGCGCTCATGCTGTCCATCCGTCGTCACTACGACCGGGTCGCCGAGGAACTCACGCCGCCGGACGAGGGACGCGCCGTGCTGCCCGCCCGGAACCACGCCATCGTCCTGGTCAGCAAGCTGCACCAGCCGACGCTGCGGGCCATCGCGTACGCCCGGGCCACCCGGCCGGACACCCTCACCGCGGTGACGGTGAACGTGGACGAGAAGGACACCCGGGACCTTCAGGAGGAGTGGGAACGACGGGAGTTGCCCGTGCCGCTGACCGTGGTCGACTCGCCGTACCGGGAGATCACCCGGCCGATCCTCGACTTCGTCGCCAGCACCCGCCGGGAGTCGCCCCGCGACGTCGTCACGGTCTTCATCCCGGAGTACGTCGTCGGGCGCTGGTGGGAGAACCTGCTGCACAACCAGAGCGCGCTGCGGCTCAAGACCCGGCTGCTGTTCGAACCCGGAGTGATGGTGACCAGCGTGCCGTGGCAGCTCGCCTCGACGGCGAACAAGAACCTGTCCCGGCTGGACGCCACCCTCGCGCGCGGTCCCGCCCGCGGGCCTCGCGTCGCGCCGCGCGGCGCCGTGCCGCCGACCGTCGCACCGATGGTCTCCGTGCCGCCCGCCGAGTCGGGTGGTGGTGACCGTGACTGAGCCGCGCCGTGACGTCGCCGCGGCCGGGCCGACCGCGCAGCGGGACGGCGGACCGGCCGGTTCGGCCCCGAACCCTGATCCCGCTGTCACCGGTGAACGTGGTCTGGCCGAGGCGGAGCGGGTCGAGCTGACCGTCGGGGCGGTCGCCCCGGGCGGGCACTGCGTGGCCCGGGTCGACGGGCAGGTGGTCTTCGTCCGGCACGCGCTGCCCGGGGAACGGGTCGTCGCCGAGGTGACCGAGGTGCACCGGGGGTTTGTCCGGGCCGACGCGGTGACGGTGCTGGAGGCCTCACCGGACCGGGTCGAAGCGCCCTGCCCGTACGCCCGGCCGGGCCGGTGCGGCGGCTGCGACCTGCAGCACGTCGCGCCCGCCGCGCAGCTCGAGTGGAAGGCCGCCGTGGTGCGGGAGCAGCTGAGCCGGCTGGGCGGGCTCACGGACGCCGAACTGGACGGCCTCGGCGTCCGGGTCGAGGCGCTGCCCGGCGGACGGTTGGGCTGGCGCTCCCGGGTCCGGTACGCGGTGGACGCCGGCGACCGGGCCGGGCTGCTCAAGCACCGCTCGCACGAGGTGGTGCCGATCGACCGTTGCCTGATCGCCCATCCGGCGATCCAGAGCCTGCCGGTGCTGGCCGCGAGCGGAACCCGCTGGCCGGACGCCGACGCGGTGGAGACGGTCGCCTCCACCGGGGGCGACGTGGCGGTCGTGACCGTGGTCGACGGCGTGACCGGCACCGCCGAGGGGCCGGCCACGGTCCGCGAGGTGGCCGCCGGCCGGGAGTGGACGCTCCCGGCGACCGCCTTCTGGCAGGTGCACCCGGCGGCCGCCGACACCCTGGTCGGGGCGGTGCTGGAGCTCGTGGACCCGCAGCCCGGGGAGACCGCGTGGGACCTGTACGGCGGCGCCGGGCTGTTCGCCGCCGCGCTGGCCGGGGTGGTCGGCGACGCCGGCCGGGTCACCCTGGTCGAGGCCGCCGAGCAGGGTGTCACCGCGGCTCGGGAGAACCTGCGCGACCTGCCCCGCGTCGAGGTGGTCGCCGCCCGGGTGGAGACCGCGCTGGCCCGCCGCCGGATCACCGGTCCGGTCGACGTGGTGGTGCTCGACCCGCCCCGTACCGGCGCCGGCTCGCGGGTGGTACGCGAACTGGTCGCCGCGGGTCCCCGCGCGATCGGCTACGTGGCCTGCGACCCGGCCGCCTTCGCCCGGGACGTACGCACGTTCGCCGAGGCGGGCTGGCGGCTCGCCGCGGTGCGCGGATTCGACCTGTTCCCGATGACCCAGCACGTCGAGCTGGTCGGGCTGCTGCTGCCGCCGGTGGATCGGTGATCACGAGGTCGGGGGGACGGCGATTCGCCCGCCGACCTCATGATCAATCGGTGGCTGCCTGTCGGGGGCAGGAAGGGCTAGCCTCCGGGCATGAAGATCGTCGGGCTGATGTCGGGAACCTCGTACGACGGGGTGGACGTGGCGGCGGCGGAGTTCGGCGTTGACGGCGAGACGCTCCGGCTGCGGCCGCTGGGGCACCGCGGGATCGACTACGACGACGAGCTGCGGGCCCTGATCGGCGCGCTGCTGCCGCCGGCCGCCACCACGATCGAGGCGGTCTGCCGGCTGGACAACCGGCTCGGCGACGTCTTCGCCGAGGCGGCGGCGGTCGGGCTGGAACTCGCCGGTGGTCGCGCCGACCTGGTGGTCTCACCGGGGCAGACCGTCTTCCACTGGGTGCAGGACGGGGTGGCCCGCGGCACCCTGCAACTCGGTGCGGTGGCCCGGGTCGCCGCTCGGGTGGGCGTACCGGTGCTCAGCGACCTGCGCTCGGCGGACATCGCGGCCGGCGGGCAGGGTGCGCCGCTGGTGCCGGCCTTCGACGCCCTGCTGCTGGCCCCCGACGCGCCGGCCGACCCCGGGACCGGGCCGGCAGACGCCCGGGTGCCCGACGCCGGCCCGGCCGCAGCCGGATCCGCCGGGACGGGATCCGCCGGGAGGGTCGCCGCGGCCGGGGGAGCCACCCCGACCGGGGCCGGGGGCGGCGGGGCGGGGGCGCCGCGGGCGGCGCTGAACCTCGGCGGGATCGCCAACCTCACCGTGGTCGCCCCTGGCGCGCCGGTGCTCGGGTACGACGTCGGGCCGGCCAACGCGCTGCTCGACGCCGCGGCCCGTCGCTTCCTCGGCCGGCCCTGCGACCTCGACGGCGCCCGGGCGGCGGCCGGTCGGGTGCACCCGGGCCTGCTCGATTCGCTCCTCGCCGAGCCGTACTACGCCGCGCCCGCGCCGAAGTCGACAGGCAAGGAGCTGTTCCACGCCGGCTACCTGGACGAGCGTCTCGCGGCGCTCGGTGAGCCGGTCGCGGCCGACGACGTACTGGCCACGCTGACCGAGTTGACGGCCCGGGTGGTGGCCGCCGAGTGCGACCGGCACGAGGTGACCGAGGTGATCGCCTCCGGCGGCGGGGTGCGCAACCCGACGCTGCGTGCCCGGCTCGCCGAGCTGGGGGCGGGGCGCTGGCGGGTGCGTACGACCGACGAGCTGGGCGTGCCGGCGCAGGCCAAGGAGGCGTACGCCTTCGCCCTGCTGGGTTGGCTCTCCTGGCATGGTCTGCCCGGTTCGATCCGATCGGTGACCGGGGCCACTCGATCCGCCGTCCTCGGCTCCTGGACCCCCGCCGGGCCCCCGCCGGACGCCACCGCCGCGGTTCGGCCCCGACGGCTGCGGATCCGCGCCTGACCAGCCGTCCCGGCTGCGTTGCGTCCCCGTGCCGAGCACGATGGTCGTCGGGCCCGGCTGCGAAGTGACGGATGGCCGATAGACTCTGCGGTCATGAGTGTTGAACAGGACACGGCCAACCACAGCCAACTGCTGGCGAAGGTGCGCGGTCCGCGGGACGTCAAGGGGATGACCGCCGAGCAGCTGGAGATCCTCGCCGCCGAGATCCGGGACTTCCTCATCACGAAGGTGTCCCGCACCGGTGGGCACATCGGGCCCAACCTCGGTGTGGTCGAGCTGACCCTCGCCCTGCACCGGGTCTTCGACTCTCCCCGGGACCGGCTCCTGTTCGACACCGGCCACCAGGCGTACGTGCACAAGATCATCACCGGCCGGCAGGCCGGGTTCGACAAGCTGCGCCAGCGCGGCGGTCTCTCCGGCTACCCGAACCAGGCGGAGAGCGAGCACGACCTGATCGAGAACTCGCACGCCTCCACCGCCCTGTCGTACGCCGACGGACTGGCCAAGGCGTACGCGCTGCGCGGCGAGTCGCGCTCGGTGGTCGCCATGGTCGGCGACGGCGCGCTCACCGGCGGCATGTGCTGGGAGGCGCTGAACAACATCGCCACCGCCGGGAACCCGCTGGTCATCGTCGTCAACGACAACGGCCGGTCCTACTCGCCGACCATCGGTGGCCTCGCCGACCACCTCTCCTCGCTGCGCCTCAATCCCGGCTACGAGAAGGTCCTCGACACGGTCAAGGACGCCCTCGGCTCGACCCCGCTGGTCGGCAGGCCGATGTACGAGGTGCTGCACGCGGTCAAGAAGGGCATCAAGGACGCGGTCGCCCCGCAGGCGATGTTCGAGGACCTCGGCATCAAGTACGTCGGCCCGGTCGACGGGCACGACGTGGCCGCCGTCGAAGGCGCGCTGCGGGCAGCGAAGAACTTCGGAGGCCCCGTCATCGTGCACGCCGTCACCCGGAAGGGGTACGGCTACCGCCCGGCCGAGGAGGACGAGGCGGACTGCTTCCACGGGCCCGGCGCATTCGACATCGCCACGGGCAAGGCGACTGCCGCTCCGTCGGTGAAGTGGACCCACGTCTTCGCCGACGAGCTGGTCGCGATCGCCGACGAGCGGCCCGACGTGGTGGGCATCACCGCCGCCATGGCCGAGCCGACGGGCATCGCCAAGCTGGCCCGCAAGTACCCGGAGCGGGTGTACGACGTCGGCATCGCCGAGCAGCACGCCGTCACCTCGGCGGCCGGCCTCGCGCTGGGCGGGCTGCACCCGATCGTGGCGGTCTACGCGACCTTCCTCAACCGGGCCTTCGACCAGGTGCTGCTGGACGTGGCGATGCACAAGCTCCCGGTGACCTTCGTGCTCGACCGCGCCGGCATCACCGGCCCGGACGGGCCGAGCCACTACGGCATCTGGGACATGTCGGTGTTCGGTGTCGTGCCGGGCCTGCGCATCGCCGCGCCCCGCGACGCCGCGACGCTGCGCGAGGAACTGCGCGAGGCGGTGGCCGTCGACGGCGGCCCGACCGTGCTCCGCTTCCCGACCGGTTCCGTCGCCGGCGACCTGCCGGCCGTGCGCCGGGTCGGCACCGTCGACGTGCTGACCGAGTCGGCGCGTACCGATGTGCTGCTGGTCGCCGTGGGCGCTTTCGGCCACCTCGGCATGGAGGTCGCCGCCAGGGTCGCCGAGCAGGGCTACGGCGTCACCGTGGTCGACCCCCGCTGGGTCCGCCCGGTCCCGGCCGAGCTGGTCGAGCTGGCCGCCGGGCACCGGCTCGTGGTCACCGTGGAGGACGGGGTGCGGGTCGGGGGAGTCGGTGACGCCCTCGCGCAGGCGATGCGGGACGCGGACGTCCGGGTGCCGCTGCGCGACCTCGGTGTGCCGGCCGACTGGCACCCGCACGGCACCCGGGCGCAGATCCTCGCCGACCTGCGGCTCACCGCGCAGGACGTGGCCCGGGACGTCACCGGCTGGATCTCGGGGCTCGACGGCGCGTCGGTCGATGCGGTGCGGGTCGGCGCCGACGACACGGCCGCGCAGAACTGACGACGACGACGAGCCCCGAGATCCAGCCGGTGACGTCCCGGGCCACGTCCTGCGCGGTGAGCCGCAGGTCGGCGAGGATC